>JBEBXZ010000226.1:0-4671 GCA_040391335.1 Dokdonella fugitiva
CTGGGAAGAATCATGCATGCACCGTCGAGGGGCGCAGGCAGTTTAGCATGTCATGCCGGGGCGTCCGGGAACGCCATGCCAGGTGGCGCATGCCGTGGTCGACCGCGTTGCGCGGTCGCCGTGTTCGTGGAAGTCGGGCCGGATCAGGAGCGATGGCGGTCCGGCGCGATCGGGATCGTGCCGGACCGTATCGATGCCTTCATTCCGCGTCGTCGGCCTTCGTCTTCCTGGCCGCGGCAACGCGTGCTTTCGGGCCGCCGAGCACGATCATGTCGCGGTTGCGTTCAACTGTCTTCACGCCGATGCCCTTGACGTTGGCAAGGTCGTCAGCGCTGGCGAACGGGCCGTTCTCGGTGCGAGAGGCGACGATCGCCTCGGCCTTGCTCAGGCCGATGCCGTTGAGTCCTTCGGCCAGCGTCGTGGCGTCGGCGGTATTGATGTCGACCGGCTCGGAAGCGAATGCCGGCAGGGCGAGGGCGAGCGACAGTGCGAGCGAGGCGAGGATGGATTTGAAGTTCATGGTTGCAGCTCCTTGAGTTGGGATGTCCGGGTCGGTGTGATCCCGGTGATGCAAGTCTCCATGGATGCCGCGAAACACGGGATGGCAAAGCATCGCCAGCTCACGTAGGGAGGTTCGGAACGCGCGGTAGGAATTTTCCTACGTGCCTTCCCGGGGTGTCCGGCAAGGCGAGTTAGAATGGGCGCCACTTCAACCGGCGCGCAGCGCGCGAGGCAGATCAAGATGGATTCACGCCAGATCAGCGACTTCGTCGGCACGTTGTGGGATGAGCAGATCGTTCCGCAACTGGTCGAATACATCCGCATTCCCAACAAGTCGCCGATGTTCGATGCGCAGTGGGCCGAGCACGGCTACATGGATCAGGCTGTGGCCCTGATGGAAACGTGGGCGAAGGCGCAGCCGATTCCCGGCATGCAGCTCGAGGTGGTGCGCCTGCCAGGCCGCACGCCGCTCATCTTCATCGATATTCCGGGCACCGGCGACGATTGCGTGCTGCTCTATGGCCATCTCGACAAGCAGCCCGAAATGACCGGCTGGGCCGAGCATCTCGGTCCGTGGAAGCCGGTGATCGAGGGCGACAAGCTGTACGGTCGCGGCGGTGCCGACGATGGCTATGCGATCTTCGGTTCGCTGGCCGCGATCCTCGCCCTGCAGGCGCAAAAGATCCCGCACGCGCGCTGCGTGGTCATGATCGAGGCCTGCGAGGAATCCGGCAGCTACGACCTGCCGTACTACGTGGATCATCTCGCGTCCCGCATCGGCAAGCCATCGCTGATCGTCTGCCTCGATTCGGGTTGCGGCAACTACGACCAGATGTGGCTGACCACGTCGCTGCGCGGCATGACCGGCGGCAACCTCAGCGTCAACGTGCTGGAAGAGGGCGTGCATTCGGGCGATGCCTCGGGTGTCGTCGCTTCGAGCTTCCGCATCCTGCGCGACGTGCTGTCGCGACTCGAGGACGAGGCCACGGGTCGGATCCTGCCGGGGGAGTTGCACGTGGAGATTCCGGCGCAACGCCTCGAGCAGGCGCGCCGCCGTGCCGAGGTGCTGGGTGACGACGTGTACTCGAAGTTTCCGTTCGTCGACGGCATGCGCCCGATGGACGAGGATCTCGCCGAACTCGTGCTCAACCGCACCTGGCGCCCGGCCTTGTCGGTCACCGGCATGGATGGCATGCCGGCGCTGGATTCGGCGGGCAACGTCCTGCGTCCGTTCACGGCGGTGAAGCTCAGCCTGCGCCTGCCGCCGACCGCCGATGCGGTGAAATGCGGCGAATTCCTCAAGCAGTTGCTCGAGAAGGATCCGCCGTACGGCGCCAAGGTCTCCTTCAAGCTCGAAAAGGCCGGCAGTGGCTGGAATGCGCCGGCACTCGCACCATGGCTGGAGCAGGCGGTGGATGAAGCATCGCGCACGTTCTTCGGTCCGCCAGCCGCCTATATGGGCGAGGGCGGCTCGATTCCGTTCATGGGCATGCTTGGCGAAAAATTCCCGGGCGCGCAATTCCTCATCACCGGTGTACTCGGGCCGCATTCCAATGCGCATGGTCCTAACGAATTCCTGCACATCCCGACCGGCAAGCGCGTCAGTGCCTGCGTTGCCAAGGTGGTTGCCGATCACTTCAAGGCCAGCGAGCAGGGTCTGACGCAAGGCGTCGCGGCAAGTCACGCGCACACGGTCAAGGGCGACGACGGCTGCTGCACCTGATTGCGGGAGACATCGACTGGCCGCCAAGCGCGGCCGGTCTTGCCTGATCTCCACTTCTTCCCGGCCGCATCGGCACGCGATTCGGTTTCTGGATTGCATCACCCGAATTTGATTGTGCATTGGGCGTGCGAGCGCCATGCCGGTAGCAAGCACGCTGCTGCTTTCAGTGCAAAAGCGCTTGCGGCTTCCGCGGGCGATCCGTTATTGCGGCAGCGATACGCAGCTTTCTCCGATCAAACCACAATGTCGGATTAGGATTTTCGGCTTCCTGTTGCGTAGACGGTCACACCCCTCAAGCGGAGTGTGCGACATGGCGAACGTGCGGATTGGTTTCCTGCTTTGCGCCGCGCTGGCAACTGCGCCGGCATTCGCACAATGGAAGCCGTCGTGGGATGTTCCCTGGCAGTACATGATCAGTCCGCGCAGCGTGAACCCGGGAGGGGTGCGGGTAGCTGACGACGGCCGCATCTTCGCCTTGCTCGACCTCGGCCATGATGGCCGCGCACATGCTGCCGTGGCGCGCTTCGATGAAGCCGGAGGGGGCGTCTGGCTGCGTGAGTTCCCGAATGTTTTGCGCATGGATCTGCAACTACTACCCTCGGGGCATGTCGCGGTTGTCGATCAGTTTGGTCCCGTCATCCGTGTGCGTGTCCATGATGGCGACAGCGGTGATGTCGTATGGGATGACGAATCCTTCAATGGTCGTCTGGCTGCAGGAAGGCGTGCTCTGGCGATTGCCGCCAATGGCGATCTGCTGATCGCGGCCGTGCAGGGCGACGATATGGTCGTCTTCCGCTACACGGCCGATGGGGAGAAATTGCCGAGCTGGCGCTGGTCGCCGGGACCGGAAGACCTGCAGGCCGACGATATCGTGGTCACGGCCGATGGGGGCGCGATCGTCGGCGGTGCCGGAGACGTTTTCACCGGCGGCTTCCTCGTCGTCCGCTTCGATGCCGCGGGAAAGGTCGTCTTCAGCGATCGCGAACTGGGGGATCACGGCACCACGCATACCGTGCTGTCGATCGAAATCGACAACGATGGCGAGACGATCGCCGCCGGAGCCCCGGAAAACGCATCGGGTGCCTCGCAAGCGCGAGTCTGGAAGCTCGCTGCGGACGGAACGCGTCGCTGGACGCGCGATTTGACCAATCCGCTGGATGATCGCTTCGGAGTGAAGATTGGCGCTATCGCATTGAGTGGGCGCGGCGAACTGCTCATCGCCAGCGACCTCCTCGACTACGGCCCGTTTCGCGTACTGCGTATCGATCCTGACAGTGGCGCCATCCTGCAAGTCGCGATGGCGTCGATCGGCGGCATGCTGACAGGTATGGCGCAGACGCCCAACGGCCGCGTGCTCATCGCCGGTTTCCATTTCATCGACAGCCAGGGCCATATCGGTGCGCGCATGGTGGAATTCGACGCGAATCTCAGCCCTTGTCGTGAGGCGGATCTGGATACCCGTTTTTTTGCGGTCACCATAGCCGGGAGTGCGCAAGGTTGGACGGTTGCCGGTGGAACACTTTTCACCGGCATGAGCAATGATCTCCGCCTGCTGCGCTATGACAGTGACGGCGCCTGCAGCCCGCTCGACGTGGTGTTCGCGAATGGCTTCGAGGAGCCGGTGGCCGGCGGGAACTGACAAAGCTCGTCGAGCCGGCGCAGGTCGGGCACTTGTACTCCATTGCCTTTCGCATCATGCCGCGAGCCCTTTCAAGAAGGCACGCGAAGCATTCCGGCATACTTGAAACGCAACGCATAATCTCCACTGCCCGTCGTCCGGCCTGCGCCGGGACGACGAGTGGGCTCACCGAATCAGCGGAATCCGCAACGTGGTGTTGCGCGGGCAGCGCGTACGCACGCCGCTGCCACAGGTGCGCGGATTGAGATCGTTGTCGACGCAGATACGCACTTCGGCGAGATCGTGGCCGCTGCAGATGACACCGAGCATATTGCTGCGCAAGCCGGGATTGGCTTTCACGAAGGCCGCGCTGATCGCGTCCGCGTCCATCGCGGGTGGGCGGGCACTGGCGCGCAAGGCGTCGGGGATCTGGATTTTCGCGTAGGCGCGGTCGGCAAGCGCGAAATACTGTGCCGGTTCGTAACCCGTGCAACTGCCATGCGCGCGCCACTCGTGCTCGATCAGGCGGCGGCTCGGCATGAAGGCGAGGCTGCGTTCGATCGTCGCGCGATCGGGGCGCTGCATGCTCGAACAATCCTGCGGCCCGCCGCCGCGCTCGTACTGTGGCCACAGGCCGTGCAGCACAAAACCGTAGCCACGGCGCCCGCATTGTTCGCTGTCGTGCGGGTTCGATTCGCAATAAGTTGGCGACCACGACAAGGCGATCAGGTAGTAGTCGAAGCCGGATGCGCGCACCGGTGCCGACGCTGATGCATTCGAGTCATGGGCGCCATCGGTTTCCCGTGGCGAGAGGGTGTTGCGCTGCTCG
>JBEBXZ010000227.1:0-4667 GCA_040391335.1 Dokdonella fugitiva
CGGCCTCGAGGTTAGACAAATGGACACGTAACTCATCCCGCGCCTGGGCACGTTCGCGTGCGATATCGCAGTGATACGGCAGCGTTTCCAGGCCCGCCCGGCGCGGCGTGGCCCAGGGTACGGACCGACGTCGGTTGCGAAGGATCCGGCGATGCAGGCGGTAGGTTTCGGTCAGATGCAAACGCAGCGCGGTCAACGCCTGGGTGAACTCCGGATCATCTTCTTCCGGCAACCGCTGTACCACGGGACGCAAGTGACTAACCAAGTCCCGCAGTGTGAGATCGTCACCAAAGGCCGATTCCAGGCGATCGAGTTCATCTTCCATCGACAGGACATGTTCCGGCGCCAGGCCCGCAACCGTCTCCGCCACCAGTTGGCGGGAGGCGAGCCGGCGTTCAAAGCCAGGCAAGTCGTCGAGGGGAAACACCACGGGGTCAAGCAAGTGAAGCATGCGCAGGAAGCCGGCCGTATCTGCTAGCACCGGCGTCGCCGACAGCAACAGCAGGTGCGGTATGTCGCATCCCCGGGTCCGTAGTTGCTCGTAGAGAACATTGCTGCCTTCGGTGCCTTGGCGAGACAGATGATGGGCTTCGTCCACGACCAGCATGCCGACCGTGCGCAAGTGCGCATCGATGGTATCGAGGTCGTCTGACGACACCACGAAGAGGAAATCATCCAGCCAGTCACCGAGCATGAATCGCTCGCGCAACTCCTGGCGCCACTGCGCCACCAGTGGCGCGGGCACGATCACCAGAGCGCGCGCGGTCGCGGCTCCGTCCAGCAAGTACTGCCGAATGAGGACGCCGGCCTCAATAGTCTTGCCCAGTCCCACTTCGTCGGCAAGCAGATAGCGCTGCACCGGATCCTGGAGTACCCGCCTGACGACCTTGAACTGATAGTCGACCAACTGGATGCGCGAGGACAGCACGGCCGACATGCCCAGACTGGCCGCCCGCTGGGCCGTGACGGCCCGCATGAAGTCCGAGCGGGCGTAAGCGAAGCGGGGTGTTTCGGTGACGCCGCGTGCGAGGATCAGAGTGGGGTCCAGAATAGGCTGTCGCCAGCGAGTTTCCAGATCCTCACGCGCGACCGTCTTTACGTCGCGATTGGGAAACTGGACCAGCAGGCCCGTGCCTCCGTCTTCCAGAATACGGCCGACACGCCAGCGGTGGACCTGGCGGTCGAAGAGGAATGCGCGCGTCTGCACAGGCAATTGCACCATCTTCAGTGCAGTGGCAGGCACGGTGACTTCAGGAGGTTCCGGGTCGTCGGGTGTGTCGAAATACCGCATGACCGCCAACGGGCCGTCGATGCGCACGACCTTGCCAATGCCTTTTTCGCAATGTGGTCCGTCTAGGACCCTGGCGAACGCACCAATTTCGATCATTACTCCCCCTATAAGTCCCATCGTCTCACAGTTCTGCGGCAGAGACGGCGACCCGGTTGGCGGTGAAGACCGTCATTGCGTCCTCGCCAATCGCGACGGAAGACACGATGGCAACAGGGCCTTCGGGGTCTATTTCGATTACCTGCGTACCTGAATCGCCGCGGGTTTCGTAGACACCTACAAGCCTGACTTTCCCGCCTGCCGTTCGAACTCTACCGAAGAGAGGCCTCCGCTGGAGCCCTGCCGGCGCTTGGGGTTGTAGAGCATCTCGATGTACAGCGGCGCGCTCGCGCAGCAATACACGTTCGCTGCATATGCGGAGCCATTCGGCCTTGGTGGATCTGCAGTGTGGCCGAACACATCGCTGCGGCATGCGTACCGTGTCAGGTAGACCTTTCGCTTGATCCGCTCGCGCTTGAGTAGTTGGAAGAAGCGCTCGGCAACGGCATTGTCTTGGCAGTTGCCGCGCCAGCTCATGCTGCAGACGATGCCGTGCGCCTTGAGGAAGACTTGCCATTCGCCGGCGACAATCATGAGCAGTGGTCGCGGCAGTCTCGGTACGGATCTCGTTGTCGCACGTGTCAATTCCAAGGAGTTGGGCAACATCACTGCCTTTATCCACGAAGAGGAACTCCGCTGCGGCGGCTACTTCGCGTTCACAACGCAGAAGGAGGCCGAAGTCTTCCTCGCCAGCGAGCGCAGCGCGGCGACCCTTTCACATATGCGCGGCACCGGCTACACGATCGACAATCAGGTGACGGTCGATGCCTGGCTGCCCGAAGTGAGCGAAAGCGGCATCCACGCGACGATCAGCCATTTGTCCGGTTATAGAAACCGCTACTACACGAGCAGCTACGGCAAGACCTCGGCAGAGTGGATACGCGACACGTGGCAGTCACTCGCTGCAGGGCGCGCCGACGCGAGTGTTGCATTGTTCACGGGCTGCACGGATTGCTCGACGCAACCGTCGGTCATCCTGACCGTGCAGGGCCAGGAACTTCCCGACGAAGTCGTCGTCATCGGCGCTCATCTGGATTCGATCAACCGTGGTTCGGCCAACGTCGAACAAGACGCCCCAGGCGCGGATGACGATGCATCCGGCATCGCCACGGTCACCGAAGTGATCCGCATCGCGATGGCCAGTGGCTGGAAGCCGAAACGCACGGTCAAGTTCATGGGTTATGCGGCCGAGGAAGTCGGGCTGCGGGGCTCGAATGCGATCGCCCAGCGTTTCAGGACCGACAATGTCAACGTCGTCGGCGTCTTGCAGCTCGACATGACGAACTACAAGAGCGGCAACGTCGCGGACATGCGCATCGTCACCGATTATTCCAATGCTGCGCTCAGGGCCTTCTTCGCCGAACTGTTCGATGCCTATCTGCTGCCGCTCGGCATGACGCGCGGCACCTATGCCTGCGGTTACGGGTGCTCCGACCATGCATCGTGGACCAGCGCGGGATTCCCGGCAGTCATGCTTTTCGAGGCCGGCAATGAAAGCGGTGCGTGGTTCCCCGGTTACCACACCGAAAACGACACGCTCGCGGGCATGGGCGATTCGGCGCTCAACACCACGAAGTTCGCGAAGTTCGGCCTCGCTTTCCTCGGTGAGCTGGCCAAGACGCACGACGACGAAGCGCCCGGCAATATCGCGCCGACGGCCGATTTCACATTCACCGTGGACGGCATGACGGCGACGTTCACGGACGCCTCGACCGATACCGACGGCAGTATCGCCGCACATCTTTGGGATTTCGGCGATGGCGCCACGTCGACGCTGGCCAATCCCGCGCACACCTTCACGCAGGTGGGCACGCATGCGGTGACGTTGACCGTGACCGACGATGGCGGACTCGACAGCAGCAAGACGCGTGAAGTTTCGAGCAGCAGCCACGTCGTCGCGTTGACCAATGGCGAACCGATGAACGGGCTTGCAGCCGACGCGGGTACGCAGCAGTTCTTCACGCTCGAAGTGCCAGTGGAGGCGATGGATCTCCGCTTCACGTTGGTTGGAGTCGACGGCGAAGATGTCGATCTGCGGCTCGAGTTTTCCGGCCAGCTCGTGTGCAACGCGAACAGCGCGGCGTCATCGGAAACCTGCGGCATCTCGCACCCGGCGGCAGGCACGTACACCGCGATCGTCATCGCGCAAACGAATCTCAGCCAGTTCACGATCACCGGTCGCTATGTCGAACGCACCGCCGACATGATCTTCCGGGATGGCTTCGATCCCTGAGTCGCAAGTGGACTGATGCCCGAACATCGTGATGGCGTTCGGGCTTCCTCAGATTGCGGTTGGGGCGTGTCAGGCGGACCGAATGCTATAAAGCGCCTTCCTTCCTCGCCGTGAGCGACCATGCAGCGCATCCTCGTCCTGAGTGTTTCCGCTGGTGCGGGGCACGTGCGCGCGGCGCAGGCCCTGGTTGCCGCGAATGCGGGATTCAACGGCCTGGAAGTACGCCATGTCGATGTACTCGATCTGGTCCCGGACAGTTTTCGCAAACTGTACGGCGAGTTCTACCTGAAACTGGTCGAGCGCCATCCGCACCTGTGGGCGTGGTTGTACGACAAGTCCGATCGCACGCCGCGCGACGCGTGGTTCTCGCGCGTACGGCGCACGATCGAACGGCTCAATACACGCAAGCTCGGCGCATTGATCGATGAGTTCGCGCCGGATGCGGTGATCTGCACGCATTTCCTGCCCGCCGAATTGCTCGCGCGACACATTGCACGTGGCCCCATGCATGCGCCGACTTTCGTGCAGGTCACCGATTTCGACCTGCATCGGTTGTGGGTGCAGGACGGCATGGCCGGCTACCTCGTGGCCAGCGAGGAGGTCGCATTCCGCGTTCGCGGTTACCGCCCTGCGCAGCGCGGCATTGCAGTGACGGGCATCCCTATCCTGCCGGCGTTCGCGGAATCCCACGACCGTGCGCAATGCGCCGCTGAACTCGGCATCGATCCGGCCCGGCGCAGCGTGCTCGTGATGACGGGCGGCGCGGGCATCGCGAGCGGCTCGGCGATGGTCGAACGCCTGCTTGCGATCGACGAGGACTTCCAGGTCATCGCGCTGGCCGGGCGCAATCAAAGGCTGCTCGCGCGCTATCGCGAACTGGCAGCCGGAATGCCGCAACGCCTGTTTCCGCTCGGCTTCACGAGCACGGTCGAACGCATCATGGCCTGCGCCGATATCGCAGTGACCAAACCCGGCGGACTGAGCACCTCGGAATGCCTCGCCACCGGTTTGCCGATGATCCTGATCGCACCGATTCCGGGACAGGAA
>JBEBXZ010000228.1:0-4664 GCA_040391335.1 Dokdonella fugitiva
CCAGTGGCAGATCCTCGCTGTGGATGCCGCCACCATCGTCGCGGATGCGGATCAGGCGCGCACCGCCTTCCTCGATATCGATCTCGATCCGTCGCGCACCGGCGTCGAGACTGTTCTCGACGAGTTCCTTGACGACCGATGCGGGGCGCTCGATGACCTCGCCGGCAGCGATCTGATTGACCAGTTCGGAAGAAAGCGGGCGAATACGCGGCATGGCAGACGAAGCGGGAATGGAAGCCGCCATCATAGCGGATCGACACACCGCGCCTGATGCCGCGGGCCTGCTCAGCCTTGCGGGATTTCCAGCACGTCGCCGACGCGAACCGAATCGTGGGCGAGCTTGTTCATACTGCGCAAGGCCGTGACGGAAGTACCGTGGCGCGCGGCAATGACGCTCAGCGTCTCACCGCTCGAAACAACATGCCGGCTGGCCCTGTCGCGCGCGCTGTTGGCCGCGAACCAGGAGCCTGGCGGCGGCGACATGCGGAAATAGTTGCGGATGCCTTCGAGGATCGCTTCGGCAAGCTTGGTGCGCTCGACAGGATTATTGAGCCGCTTCTCCTCCGCCGGATTCGAGATGAACGCGGTCTCGACGAGAATCGACGGCACGTCCGGCGAACGCAACACGATGAAGTTGGCGCGCTCGACGTAATTCTTGTGGGTCGGGCCGACGCGACGCATCGCCGCATGCACTTGGTTGGCGACCGAATTGCTCGCCTCCATCGTCGCGCCTTGCGAAAGATCGAGCAGCACCGCCGCCAGCGTGTCATCGCGCGTGTCCAGCGAAACGCCGCCGACCAGATCCGCGCGGTTTTCGCTATCGGCCAGCCAGCGCGCAGCTTCGCTCGTCGCGCCGCGCGGCGACAACACCCACACCGAACTGCCGCGCGCCTCGCTCTTGGTGAACGCATCGGCATGCACCGAGACGAACAGGTCCGCCTTGGCATCCCGCGCTTTCTGGTAGCGCTCCTTGTGCGGAATGAAATAGTCGCCATCGCGCGTGAGCACGGCGCTCATGCCCGGCTCGCGATCGATCACGCGCTTGAGTTCGCGCGCAACCGCGAGGGTAATGACCTTCTCATGCGTACCCGAGGCACCGATCGAACCCGGATCTTCACCACCATGCCCGGCATCGATGGTCACGAGCACATTGCGCGAGGTTCCCGGCGGCAACACCTTGGCCACCGTCTTGACCGGCTCGGCCCTGGTTTTCGGATACAGATCGAGAACCAGTCGATAACCGAACTTCTCGGCCGGCGGCAGCAGGAAACTCTTCGGGCGCACCCCTTCGGCGAGATCGAAGACCACGCGCAGATCCTTCGCGCCCTGCTTGCCGCTGCGCACGGACTTGAGCAGGCCCTTTGCCACCGGGGTGCCGTATTCGCTGGTGAACACGCTGCCACGCAGGTCGAGCACGAGCCGATCGGGATCCGAAAGGTCAAAAAGCTTGTAGTCGAGCGGGCCAGATACGTCGAACACGGCGCGCGTGTATTCGGGACCAGCCCAGATGCGCAGCGCCTTCACATCGGCCGCGCCCACGACACTTGCGTGGCCTGCCAGCAGGGCTGTGGCGAGCGCGATCCAGCCGATTTTTTTCAAGGGACGCAACATGAGGCACATTCAAGCGCAAAAGATGCCAACATTTCAAGTCTTTTCCCTTTTAAATCCGGCATATGCGGAACGTTTCTAATGTAAGTCCGCGCTGCAGCGCCTTTTCGTTTCGCCACTGTTCAGGCTGGAAGCCGGGCGAGCCAGTCGATCGCACGCGGAGTGCACGCCAATGCATCGAGGTCGCGCGCTTCGCCGGCGTGTGAAAGCTGCAGCACGAGATCGGCTGCCGGCAGCGCGCCCTGCCCACGTTTCGGCCATTCCACGAGCAGCAGGCTTGATCCTTCGGCAAGATCGCCCAGGCCCAGCCATTCCAGCTCGTCCGGATCGGCAATGCGATACAGGTCGAGATGATGGATGCGCATCGCCGCAGCTTCATAGGACTCGATCAGGCTATAGGTCGGACTCTTGATGCGTTCCCCGACGCCCAGCACGCGCAGCAGGGCGCGCGCGAACGTGGTTTTGCCGGCGCCGAGATCACCCTCGAGATGGATGACCCCGCCGGAATCGATGATCCCGGCGAACGCGCCGGCGAGCGAAACCAGTTGCGCTTCATCGAGTGCCGACCAGTGCCGTTGCATGCTCATCGCGCAGATCCATTGACGAGGGCGCGCAATGGCGCGAACAAGTCGCCGGCGAGCAGGCCGCGCGGTTGATCGCCGGCCGCGACATCACCCGCCATCGCATGTATGACGACACCGAGGCGGGCCGCAGTCCATGCATCGAGTCCCTGCGCGAGCAAACCGGCGATGACGCCGGTCAGCACGTCTCCCATCCCTCCGGAGGCCATGCCGGGATTTCCAAACGGACATAGCGCGAGCTTGCCCGCCGGATCCGCGATGAGACTGCCGGATCCCTTGAGCACGACCACGGCCTGATGGCGTACCGCCAGTTCGCGCACGGCCGCAAAGCGATCGCGCTGCACGCTGGCTACATCACAGGCAAGCAGCCGCGCTGCTTCACCAGGATGCGGCGTCAGCACGCAATTCGCCGGCAGCGGGCGTGGATCGCACGCCAGCAGGTTGAGCGCATCGGCATCCAGCACGATGGCCTTGCCTGCGCGCAGCGCGGCATCCCACAACGCATGTCCCCACGCGCCCTGGCCAAGTCCCGGCCCCAAGGCAATGATCGTTGCCCGCTCGAGAGCCGGTTCGAGCGCTTGCGGACCGTCCACTGCACGCGCCATGAGTTCCGGCCGCGCACTGTTCAATGCACTCACATGCGCCGCACGTGTAGCCACGCTGACCAGGCCAGCACCGACACGCAATGCGGCTTCCGCGGCGAGACGCACCGCGCCACCCATGCCATCGTCGCCGCCGATCGCCAGAACATGGCCAAAACTCCCCTTGTTGACATTGGATCTTCTTGGCGGAAGCAGATCGACGATCGATCGGTCGAGCAATTCCCCATCCGCTGCGATACCTGTGGATGCCGCCGCTGGGACATCCAGCGTGGACAGTTCGAGCGCTCCGCAATGATCGACGCCGTCCGCAGTGAAAAGACCACGCTTCCAGCCGATGAAACTGGCCGTGGCCGTGGCATGCACCGCCGGCCCGTGTGCAACGCCGCTCGAGGCATCGAGTCCTGACGGCACATCCAGCGCGAGCACGGGCAGCACGCGCCTAGCCAGTTGTTCGATCAAGAGTGCCGGCACCCCGCTCAACGAGCGAGAGAGCCCGGTGCCGAACATGCCGTCGATGACCACGTCAGCGGCAGGCAGGATCGTTGAACCGTCCGCCAGCTCGATCTGCGCGCCGGTGGCGGCAAACGCTTCGCGAGCGCGCTGCGCATCACCGCTGGATTGCGCACCGAGTGCGAACAGGGCAACTTCGATTCCGTGTTGAAGCGCGAGTCGCGCGACGAGAAAGGCGTCGCCGCCGTTGTTGCCCTCGCCCGCCAGCACCACGATGCGCCGGGCACCCGGCCAGCGCCGCTGCAACAGGTCGAATGCCGCGGCGGCAGCACGCTGCATGAGTTCGAAGCCGGAGATCGCGCAATCATGGATCGCGGCATGATCGATGCGGCGTACCTGCTCGACCGTGTACAGCGAGCGCAAGGGATTCGGTATGGACATGCGCCGATTATACGGAGCGTATCGCCAGCACCGGCGATGACCGTATGCTGTGCGGCGATGCATGCCACCCCAAGTTTCCATGTCCGAGATCGATCCCGCACGCCTGGTTGCCGATATCCGTTCCTGGGCCGCTGCACTCGGCTTCCAGCAGACCGGCATCAGCGGCGTCGAGCTCGCCGAGGATGAGGCGCACCTGCTCAACTGGCTCGCTGCGGAACGCCACGGGAAGATGGACTATATGGCGCGCCATGGCACCAGGCGCAGCCGTCCGCAGGAACTGCAACCCGGCACCATCCGCGTGATCTCGGTGCGCATGGATTACCTGCCCGAGCACGCGCGGGACGGCTGGGAAGTGCTCGACGCACCCGATCTCGGTTATGTCGCGCGCTACGCTGTCGGCCGCGATTATCACAAGCTCATGCGCAACCGCCTGCAGAAGCTGGCCGAACGCATCGCGGAGAAGACCGGGCCATTCGGTTATCGCGCATTCGTCGATTCGGCACCGGTGCTTGAACGCGCGCTCGCACGGAACTCGGGGCTCGGCTGGATCGGCAAGCACACCTGTCTGATCAATCGCGACGCCGGCTCATGGTTCTTTCTCGGCGAGCTCTACACCGATCTGCCGTTGCCGATCGACGCGCCGGCCACCGCGCATTGTGGCACCTGTTCGCGCTGCATCGACATCTGTCCGACCCAGGCGATCGTCGGTCCCTACCAGATCGATGCGCGGCGCTGCATCTCCTACCTGACCATCGAATTGCGCGAATCGATACCGATCGAGCTGCGCAGGCCGATGGGCAACCGGATCTACGGTTGCGACGACTGCCAACTCGTCTGCCCGTGGAACAAGTTCGCGACGAAAAGCCCCGAGGCGGATTTCCATCCACGCCATGCGCTCGATGGCAGCACCCTGCTCGACCTGTTCGGCTGGTCGGAAGAAGACTTCCTGCGACGCACGGAAGGTTCGCCGATCCGCCGAACC
>JBEBXZ010000229.1:0-4644 GCA_040391335.1 Dokdonella fugitiva
GGGGCGAAGGCGTGCGATATCCGCCAGCTGTGGCCTCTGGCGCACGAGGCCCGCCGCGCGCGGCGCTGCCAAGCTCGTGTCGCTGTCGGCCTCGAACGATACGGCGCGGATCCGGTACCGGGGTAGCAGCCCGAGCACCATCTGGTCGGCGCAGAAATCGATGCTCGCGGCGCCATGGGGCGCAGGCAGCGGCGCGCGGCTCTGGCAGCCCGCAAGGACTGCCAGCACCGCCAGGGCCGCCACGCGCTGCATCAGAAACCCCAACGCACCCCGGCCTAGGCCGAGCGGCCCGGGGTGTTGTAGCCATGGGCAAGCTCATAGTCGCGGTTCGTGATGTTTTCCACGCGTCCGCCGATCTGCCATGCAGGCGACAGCTTCCAGCTTGCTCGAAGGTTGAGCAATGTGTACGACGGCAGATTGAAATCGTACACATCCTTGCGTTCCCCGGCGTGCAGAAGCTCCGCGCCGATGCGCAGGTTCTCACCGACCTGCCGCTCCGCGCGAGCGGAAACCTTCTGTTTGGAACGGCGTAGGAGCTGCGCGTCGGTATCCTTGTTGCGCGGATCCTGCCAGGTCCATGCCGCGCCGAACCGCCAATCGCCGAAGCCTCCGTCGTAGGCGATCTCGCTGCCATCGATCTGCGCTCGGGCGATATTCTCGGCCTGGAAATCGGTGCCGGTGAAGCTGATCAGGTCGCGGATCCTGCTCGAATACAGATTGGCCTTGAAGCGCTGGTCGCGGACCGGCGTGTATTCGATCCCCAGCTCCGTGCTGCGCGAGCGCTCGGGGCTGAGGTCCGGGTTGCCTGCATAAAGGCCGCCGAATCCGGGCGAATATTGTTCATTGAGCGTCGGGCCCCGGAAACCCTGGCCGTAGCTGGCATAGATGCGCAGCGGATCGGACAGGCGCCAGCCGAGCGCGGCAGAGCCGGTGGTCTCGTCTCCGAACAGGCTGTTGTCGTCGTTGCGCAGCGCGAATTCCGTGTCGAATGCTCCAAGGCTGGCTTGCCAGCCCGCATAGACGCCCGTGTTGTGGCGGCTCTTCCGATACACCGGGGTGCCGCTGAAGGTATCGCGGTTCTCGCCTTGCTCACGCAGGTAGTCGATGCCGAACGTCAGGCGCTGGCTATCGGTGAGCCGGATCTCGTGCTGCCAGCCGAGCGAGTTGCGACGCGACAGGAATGCCTGGAAATAGGCCGCTGTCTCGTAGTCCTCACGCGCACTGCCGGCCTTGAGCCAGTGTTGCCAGTTGGCGCCAAGCGCGCCGGCCAGCGAAAGATTCAGCGCCTGCTCGGTGAAATCCGATTCTCCGCCCGCGAACTCGGTTGTGCCCTGGCTGCGCAGCACGTTCGCGGCCAGGGTCTGTCCACCGAGGCGCACGTCGCCCTGTGCCGTGAGATGCTGGTTTTCCAGGCCGTGGTCCTTCGGTTCATAGGAATAACCATCGCGGTTCTGGCTCGGGAAACCTTCGTAGTCGCGTGCGCCGACCTGCACGCTGAAACCGCCGCGCTCAGAGCGCTGCCCAAAACCGACATTCGCGCTGATATCGCCGTAGGTACCGAAACCCAGCGATGCGCGTGGTCCCTCAAGCTTGCGCGTGAAGATCTGCACGACGCCGCCGATTGCATCCGAACCCCAATAGCTCGCGCGCGGACCGCGCACGATCTCGATGCGCTCGATCGCATCCAGCGGCAGGGTTTCCCAGGTCAGCGCGCCGGTATTCAGCGACGATACGCGCACGCCATCGACGAGTACCAGCACGTGGTTGTTGTTCGTCCCGCGCAGGAAGATCGAGGTCTGGCCGCCCGGGCCGCCGGTACGCGCGATGTCGATGCCGGGCTGCAGTCGCAGCAGGTCGCTGAGGTCGCGGGTGGCGCTGAACTGGATCTCTTCGCGCGTGATCACGCTGACGTCGGCCAGCGTCGTGTCGACGGTCTGTGCAACACGCGTGGCACTGACCACGACCTCGGGCTGCAGATCCGCAGCACGCGCCAGCGCGGAACCGCCGAGCGCAGCCATGAGGCCGGCGGACAATACGGAATAACGGAACATGATGGTTTTCTCCACAACGCACACCCGCGAAACCAGTCGCGTGGAGAGCGATGGAGAGGCGCAGGCCGGCGCCTGCGCGTGGCCAATGCCGGTCCGTTGCCCGCCGCAACGCCTGGAACAATGGACATCGACGATGTCCTCCCCAGGCCGGTCTCCGGGCTTGCAAGCAATGCCGAAAGCATTGGCCTGATCACCTTCCCGTGCGATGCACAGTGGTCTGTCGATCAGGTTTGACTTGCCTACCGTTGCGGGGGCAGCGCCGGATTTGCGGTGGATTGCGGACCGGCTTCCCGTTTCACCCGTTCGTGAGGAACGGGCACCTGTGGTGGCGCGGAGTGTAGGTGTCGCACTGCAGCATCGCAAGCAGGCTACTTCGCCAGATGACGCATCGCGTCCGCCAGGCCATGCGGCGTCAACGCATACATGTGCCCGCCCACGAGTTCCTGGACGAGCGCGGTCGATGCGCTGTACATCCAGCGCCCGGCTGGCGTCGGATTGATCCACGCGATCTTGCGGAAACGTTCGCTCACGCGAGCGAACCAGGCCGCGCCGGGCTCTTCGTTCCAGTACTCGACGCTGCCGCCGGCATGCGTGATCTCATACGGGCCCATCGCTGCATCGCCCACGAAAATGACTTTGTGATCGGGGTTGTAACGACGCAATAGTTCCGCCGTTGATATGCGCTCGGTGCCACGGCGCTGGTTGTCGCGCCAGACGTGGTCGTAAATGAAATTATGGAAGTAAAAGTATTCGAGACGCTTGAACTCGGATCTTGCCGCACCGAACAGGGCTTCGCAGGCGTGCACGTGATCATCCATCGAACCGCCGACATCGAGGAACAGCAGCACCTTCACGGCATTGCGCCGTTCCGCGCGCAGCTGGATATCGAGGATGCCCTCGCGTGCGGTCGAGGCGATCGTGCGCTCCAGATCGAGTTCTTCCGCCGCGCCTTCACGCGCGAAGCGCCGCAGGCGCCGCAGCGCGATCTTCAGGTTGCGCGGGCCAAGTTCGGCGTCACCATCGAGGTTGCGATAGCTGCGCTGTTCCCACACCTTGGCCGCCATGCGCCCGCCGCCTTTCGGTCCGACGCGGATGCCGCCCGGATGGTGGCCGCCCGCGCCAAAGGCACTGGTGCCGCCGGTTCCGATCCAGCGATTGCCACCGGCGTGGCGTTCATGTTGCTCGCCGAGACGTTTGCGGAATTCGGCCATGAGCTGCTCAAGCCCGCCCAGCGACTCGACGCGCGCCTTTTCATCATCGCTCAGCGCGCGCCTGAAGCCTTCGCGCAACCACTCCTCGGGAATCCTGGCGAGGAAGGCGGCATCGAGCGATTCGATCCCTGCGAGAAAGCGCCCGAATACGCGATCGAAACGATCGTAGTGCCGTTCATCCTTGACCAGCACGGTGCGCGCGAGGGTGTGGAAAGCCTCGATATCCGCAAACGCGAAGTTGGCCTCGAGCGCCGCCATCAGATCCAGCCACTCGCGCAACGTGACCGGAACCTTCTCCGCGCGCAATGCCTCGAACAGGCCGATCAGCATGGGCCTAGCCGCGACTCGCGCGACGGTGCATGAAGGCAAGGCGTTCGAGCAGTTGCACATCCTGCTCGTTCTTGATCAGCGCGCCGTACAAGGGCGGGATGGCCTTGGCCGGATCGCGTTCGAGCAGCGCGGAGGCAGGCAGCTGATCCGCCAGGAGCAGCTTCAGCCAGTCGATCAGCTCCGATGTCGATGGCTTCTTCCTGAGGCCCGGCACGTCGCGCAGTTCGAAAAACATCTCGAGCGCGCGCGACGCCAGATCGGGGGCGATGCGTGGATAGTGCACGGCAACGATGCGTTCGAGCGTCACCCGGTCCGGGAACGCGATGTAGTGGAAAAAGCAGCGGCGCAGGAACGCGTCCGGCAGTCCCTTCTCATTGTTCGAGGTAATGATGATGATCGGACGGTGGCGCGCGCGAACCGTTTCGCCGGTTTCATGGACGTGGAACTCCATGCGGTCGAGTTCCTGCAGCAGGTCGTTCGGGAACTCGATGTCGGCCTTGTCGATCTCGTCGATCAGCAGCACCGCGCGTCGTTCGCAGTCGAACGCATCCCACAGTTTTCCGTGGCGGATGTAGTGGGCGATATCCTCGACGCGCGGATCGCCGAGTTGCGAATCGCGCAGGCGGCTGACGGCGTCGTACTCGTAGAGACCTTGTTGCGCCCTGGTCGTCGACTTGACGTGCCAGGTGAAGAGCGGCGCATCGAGGCTGATCGCGATTTCCTCGGCGAGCAGCGTCTTGCCAGTACCGGGCTCGCCCTTGATCAGCAATGGACGCTGCAAGGTGATCGCGGCATTCACGGCGAGCTTGAGCTCATCGGTGGCGACGTAACGCTCGGTACCTTCGAACTTCATGGGCGATGTGTGCTGCGAATGGAGGCGGCACCATAGCGAATGTGCCGGGCAGGCGCATCAGGCCGTCGTCTCGTCGTCGCCGTAGTACTTGATCCCGATGCGGATGCGCTCGCGACCCAGTCACAAGTATTTCCGGGGATTGGATATGGTGTACGGTAAAGGGTCTCTTCGGCGCAGGCCGAGATAGTAGAGGACTCTG
>JBEBXZ010000230.1:0-4638 GCA_040391335.1 Dokdonella fugitiva
CAACCGGTGACGCGTTTCATTGATGGACGCCTGCTGTGGCCCTCCATTTCCGCGAATGGCCGGACGATCGCGTTCGCACGCGATTTTGGCATCCGCAGGCTGGATGTCGCCAGCGGGCAGGCACGCGCGGTGCCGGTCACGTTGCGCGGCAGTGCTTCCGCGCAGGGTGCGCGGCATGAAAGCCTGAGCAAGGATTTCAGTGAATTGAGCGTGGCACCGGATGGCAGGAAGGTCGCCTTCATCGCACGTGGCGAGGTGTTCGCCGCGGCGACCGACAAGGCGGGGCGCGCCGATCGCATCACGCGCACGCCGGGCGCGGAATTCCATGTGACCTGGGCACCCGACAGCAAGCGCCTCGTATATGCGGGCGCGCGCGACGCTAAAAGCAGGCTCTATCTGTACGAGTTCGGCAGCGGTCGGGAAACCGTGCTGACCGAAGGCAAGGCTTCGGACATGCGTCCGCAGTTCTCGCCGGATGGTCGTCAACTCGCCTTCGTGCGTGACAGCCGCGAGCTGGTCGTCATCGACATGGCGAGTCGTCGCGAGCGCACGCTGGCCAGTGCCGCCATCGATCTCGTGCATCCGCTCGAAGCGGATCGCCCGTTTGCATGGTCGCCGGACAGCCGCTGGATCGCTTATCAGGCGTATGGCGAGCGCATGTTCCGCAATGCCTGGGTCGTTGCGCTGGATGGCGGCAAGCTGCAGCCGGTGAGTTTTCTCGCGAATGTCGGCGCCGATGCGATCGCATGGTCGCCGGACGGCAGGAGCCTGATGTTCACGACCGGGCAGCGCACCGAATCCTCGCAGGTCGCTCGCGTCGATCTGCTGCCGCGTACGCCGAAGTTTGCCGAGGAGGCGTTCCGCAACCTGTTCAACGAACAATCGCCGCCCGCGCTGCCGTCGTCCACGAAGGCGGACAAGGACTCCAGCAATCCGGGTGAACCCGCGTCCGACGTTGCGAACGGCAAGCGTGTCGAGCCACTGCGCATCGATGCCAACGGCATTCGCGAACGCCTCGCCCTGTTGCCGATCGGGCTCAACGTCAACGCGCTCGAGATCAGTCCGGATGGCAAATCGCTGCTGCTGACCGCCGAGTCGGCCGGCCGCACGAATCTCTACCTGTACCCGATCGACGAGCTGGCGGATGAGCCAGCCGTGCCGCGCCAGCTCACGTCGAGCGCGGCGCCGAAAGCATCCGCGCAGTTCTCCGCGGATGGCAAGAGCGTCTATCTGCTCGAAGGCGGACGCATCGCCGCGATCGGCGTCGAGGATGGCAAGCAGCGCGTGATCGCGGCCAGCGCCGAACTGGAGCTTGATTTCGACAGCGAGAAGCAGGTCGTTTTCGATCAGGCCTGGCGCTGGCTGCGCGATGGTTTTCACGACGCGGGCATGAATGGTGTCGACTGGAATGCGCAGCGTGCGCGCTATGCGCCACTGCTGGCGAATGCGCAGACGCCGGATACGATGCGTGAATTGTTGAACCTGATGATCGGCGAGCTGGATGCGTCGCATACCGGCGTGCGCGCGCCCGGGGCACCGGAGTTCTCGACCGGTCGACTCGGCCTGCGTTTCGATCGCGCGGAGTACGAGCGCAATGGCCGCTTGCGCGTGAGTGGGATCCTGCCGCGTTCGGCGGTCGACGTGACGGGCAAGGTTGTGCCCGGTGACGTGCTGCTGAGCGTGGATGGCGAGCCGGTTTCCGCGCAGACCAACCTCGATCGCCTGCTCGCCAATCGCAGTGGTCGCGAGACGAATCTCAGGTTCGCAGCGGCATCGGGCGGCAAGTCGTTCGAGTTGCGCGTGAAGCCGATCGATGCGCGCACCGAATCCGGTCTGGCCTATCGCGCATGGGTGAGCGCGAATCGCGAGCATGTCGCGCGCGCCAGTGATGGCCGGCTCGGTTACGTGCACATGTTCGACATGTCGTGGGATTCGCTGCAGCGCCTGTATGTCGATCTCGATGCGGAAAACGCGACGCGCGAAGGCGTCGTGATCGACGTGCGCAACAACTTCGGCGGTTTCGTGAATGCCTACGCGCTCGATGTGCTGACGCGCCAGCCCTATCTGAACATGCGGTTTCGCGGCCAGTCGGCGGTGTCCGCGCGTTCGGTGCTCGGCCAGCGTGCGCTGGAACGTCCGACCGCACTGGTCACCAATCGAGTGACCCTGTCGGATGGCGAGGATTTCAGCGAGGGCTATCGCCGGCTCGGGCTCGGCAGGATCGTCGGCGAACCGACCTCAGGCTGGATCATCTACACCTCGAACGTGCCGTTGATCGACGGCTCGACCTTGCGCATTCCGTTCATCACGATCACCACGGCCGATGGCCAGCCCATGGAAATGGCGCCGCGTCCGGTCGACGTGCCGGTCGAGCGTCCGCTCGGCGAGGGTTATCGCAAGCTCGACAGTGAACTTGATGCGGCGGTGCGCGTATTGCTGCAGGGCACGGCTGGCGGCGGCTGAAACGCCCGGCGAGCGCGCCTTGCTTGCCGGGTTCCATCACGAATTCCCGAAGCTATAAAGGGAACGCATCGGCCGATGCGTTCCCTTGAATAGCGCCCAGCGAATCGCACTCAGCGCAGGTTGAGGAAATCCGTGCTGCAGATGAAGCGCACCGCGTCGAGGCGCGGTGCGGCCTGCGGGATGGCGGTGCGCAGCGCTTCGAGTTCGGTGTCGATCGCTTCGATTTCCTCGCTGCGTACGGACGGATTGACGCGCGCCAATGCGATCAGGCGTGCGTGTTCGTCGCCGAGTTCGCGCTCGATCGTGGTCAGCGCGCCGCCGATCTCGATCTGCGTGCGTTCGCGCGCCAGTGTTTCGGCGTGCGCCAGCATCGGCTTGACCAGCTTGGTCAGCACCGAACGGTACTTGGTGTATTCGATCGCACGGTCGGCAGCGCGATTCACGCTGTCGTTGCCCGGACGGAAATCATTGCGCGCGAGCAGACGCGTATCGACCACGATGCGGATCGGCAGCGGCGGCAGGTAACGTTCGATCGCCAGTTTGCGATCCGCCACGCAGGACAGCACGAACACGCATTCGAGCAATGCACTGCGTGGTGGCAAGGCATCATCGACAAGGAACGAGGCATTGCCGTGCTCGCCTTCGAGCAGCAGGTCGATCGCGCCGCTGACCATCGGATGATCGAGGCGCAGCAGGGGCAGGTCTTCACGGGCGAGCGCGATCCTGCGATCGAACGTGACCATTTGCGGCCCATCCTTGAGGCCGGGGAAGCCATCGGTGCTCAGGTATTCCGGGTCGAGCACGACCGTGCGCGGTGCGTGTTCCTCGTTCTCGATGCCGAATTCCTCGAACATGCGCAGCATGAAATCGTCGTTGTCGATGTTTTCATCGGCATCGGCGAGGGCACGGCGCAGGCGGTCCGCATAGGTCTGGCGTGAACTCGCCAGTTCCAGCAGGCGGTCACGACCGGCATTGACCAGTGCCGACAGTTCCTCGTGCGTGGCGCGGCTTTCGGCGATCAGGGCATCGAGTTCGACATCGTCGTCTTCACCGCCGTGCGCATGCTGCTCGGCGATCTGCACGAGGTCCTCACCGTAGCGCTTGAGCAACTCGCGGCCATCCGAAGGACTGCCACGGAACGCCTCCAGGCCGGCATCGAACCAGCGCAGCAGCGCATGTTGCGCGGTGCCGGAGAAGGCGGCGGCGTGAATCTGGATATCGTGTTTCTGGCCGATGCGATCGAGACGGCCGATGCGCTGTTCGAGCAGATCCGGATCGAGCGGCAGATCCCACATGACAAGATGATGCGCAAACTGGAAGTTGCGACCTTCCGAGCCGATCTCCGAACAGAGCAACAGGCGCGCGCCTTCACGGTCCGCAAAGTAAGCGGCGTTGCGATCACGCTGCAGCAGGCTCATGCCTTCGTGGAAGCGCGCGACCTTGATACCGCTGCGCGTGCGCAGGATTTCTTCGAGCGCGAGCACTTTCGCCTGCGTGCGGCAGATCAGCAGCAGCTTGTCGTCGCCGAGGCGTTCGATCAGTCCAAGCAGCCAGTCGAGACGCGGATCATCGGCGTAGGCCAGATCGATTTCAGGCGGCTGCGCCTGCAGATCCGCATGGAACTCGGCGAGCAGGCGCTGGCGGTGTGCGTCGTCGAGATCGCTGCCATCAAGTGTCGTCAGATGTGGTACGCGGCGTGGGAAACCCCCGACTTGCGCGCGGCGGTTGCGGAACATCACGCGTCCCGTGCCGTGGCGATCGATCAAGGCATCGATCAGCGTATTCGAGGCGGCGGCATTCATTTCACCCGCGAGCAGGTTCGACAATTGCTCGTCGTCGCCGAGCAAGGTGTTCAAGGCAGCGCGCTCGTCGTCGTTGAGCACCTCGCCATCATGCAGCTTGCCTGCAATTTCGGAGAGGGCCGAGAAGCCTTCGGCTTCGGCGATGTAGCGTTCGAGATCGTGGTAGCGCGCCGGGTCGAGCAGGCGCAGGCGCGCGAAATGCCCGCTGCGGCCGAGTTGCTCGGGGGTCGCGGTGAGCAGGATCAGGCCGGGCGAGGTCGAAGCCAGTTGATCGACCAGTGCGTACTCGCGGCTTGCGGCTTCCGGTGTCCAGGCCAGGTTATGCGCTTCATCGACGACGACGAGATCCCAGCCGGCTTCGATGACCTGTTTG
>JBEBXZ010000231.1:0-4634 GCA_040391335.1 Dokdonella fugitiva
GCCCGCGCCATCGCCGGCCAGCACCGATACCTGATCCGCCTCGTTGTCCACGGCGACGATGTCGAGCTTGCCGTCGCCCGTGACATCGGCGAGCACGACATCCCAGAGCTGCGCCTTGGTTCCGGCGGAGTGCCGTTCCGGCGCCAGAAAGCCGCCTGTGCCGTCGCCACGGTAGACGAGGATGTCTCCGCCGGAGAATGCGGTCGCCACGAGGTCGGGATGACCATCGCCATCCAGATCAGCGAGTGCGACTGCAACGCGCCCGAGTGATGTCTCGTCGAGTGGCAGCGCCAGCGGATCCGCATAGTTTCCGTTGCCGTCATTCAGCAGGATCGTGATGTCGCGGCTGTATCCGTTGCCCGCAACGATGTCCAGGGCGCCGTTGCCGGTCAGGTCCGCTGCCGCCATCGACAGCGGGTAGCAGCAGTTGTTGAAGTTTCTTGCCGTCGGCATGAGATGCAGCGTGGCGGGCGGAGCGCCGACCCCGGCGGCCCCGGAAGTCGGACGCGGTACGCTGGCGGAGACGGCTGCGGCGAGGAGAACGCCCATGCCAAACAGCACGGACAGTCTCGAACCGGATCGCAAGGATGGAATGGAACGGGTTGGCATGGCGACTCCTGCGGACAAGGGGGCTGTAACGTCCGGAATTGTCGGCAGGCTTCGCGTGACAGGCACTCCATGTGCGCTCCAACCACGTGACAAACCGGCTGGAAACGCGTGGCAATGGCATTCACTGGCTACAGGAGCGAGGTGAAAATGCTGAATGCGCGAGGGCATGCAATCCCGGCCGCAGCTCATCTCCCTGTCTGGGTAAGCCGCATCGGCGGCTCGCGCCCCGGCTGATCCAGTGCGGTCAACTCCTTCGGGATCTGGCGTTCACCCGCCAGCGCGCGTGCCTGCTTCAGCGCATTTTGCCAGGGCTCGCGCAACGCATTGGCGTGCAGCAGGCGCAACTGGAGCAGGGCACAATCGAAATCACGCGCTGCCCAGGGAGCTACGCGACCGACCACGATGGCGGCCTGCCGGGCTTCTGCCCGCAGCAGGACGGGAGCCCAGGCCTGCGCCACGGCGGCAAGTTCGGCCGGAACGCCACGCTGATCCGCGCTGGCCATCGCATGCTGGAACCAGCGCGTCGCGGTGGCGAAATCGCCACTCCGGTGCGCCCATTCGGCCATTGCGATCGCTTCCGCGGTCCGGCCCTGCCCCTCGTCGATTCGCGTCGGAGGCGGTCGCGAGCGATCGAGCAGTCGTCCGGCCGCAGCGGATTCCCCCAGTTCGAGCAGCGCACGCTGGCGCAGCAGGATGATCGCATCGCGTTCGATCGCGGCACCCGCTTCGGGCCATGCAGCGAGCGCGGTCGCAGATGCCGCTTCCGCCGCCTGCCAGTCGCCGCGTCGCCAGGCAAGCTCGGCATCCAGCGAGCGCTGGCGAGCAAGCAGCACGCGGTTGCCCGAAGTCGCGGTGCGTCTGGCCTGGTCGAGCACCGTCGCGGCAGCCTGGTAGCGACCCTCGCCGATCCACACCTGCGCCCGGTTGAGGAGGACATCGGCCTGCTGGTCCGGGTCGGAAATCCGTTCGCGCAAGGCCCACGCGCGATCGACCGTGGACGCGGCATCTTCGCGGCGCAGCAAGGCGAGCTGGGCATCGACCACGGCGGTCAGGCTGACCTGCAATTCGTGCAGTGCACCGAAGGACTGGAAGCGCTCCACGGCAAGGCCGAGGTAGTCCAGGGCCGCCGCCGGCCGCCCGCGATGCAACTCGAGCATGCCGAGGTTGGCATCGACGCGGGCCATGCCGAGGATGTCCCCCGCACTTTCCAGTTCGGTGCGCGCGACGCCGAAATCCGCCAGTGCCTCGTCGTAGCGGAACTCGGGGACGTGGCTGTTGGCTCGCCCCATGCGCGCCCGTCCGTGTTCGAGCGGATGATCGCGACCCGCCAGCAACCCTATCGCCGCATCGAAATCGCGCCCGCTTTCGGCGAACTGTCCGCGGCGCATGCGCGTCGAGCCGCGTGCTGACAGGACCTGCGCCTGGAACAGCGGGTGGTCTTTCGTTTCAGGGCGCAGCAGCAGTTCGTCGAGACTTGCCTCCGCGCGTGCAAGCTGTCCGCCGCGCAGGTCGACCATGGCCAACTGGTAGCGCAGTACGGCCGGGGATCCATCCAGTTGCGGCGCTTCGGTGAGGATCGTCCGGGCGGTTTCGAGCTCGTTCGCGAGCATTGCCGCGCGCACGCGCTGCAGGATCGCTTCGAGCGGCGCGTCGTGTTCGTCGTCCACCGGCCCATGGTGGCCGAGGGCGGCAAGCAACTGATCGGTGGCGCCACGCATGGCCGACATCGCATCGCGATCCGAGTGGCGGACCGGAACGCCGAGGCCGCTGGCTGGCTGGGCGACCAGTTCCACGTGCCAGATCCCGGCCTCGCGCCTCGCGCTGCCCTCGACGATCAGGCCCGCCCCCGTGGCTTCCCGCACGCGATCGGGTTGGGCTTGTTGTGCACGTTCTGGAGCGGTCTCGAGCAGGGCCAGTACCGATTCGCTCGGCGGCACCGCGAATCCGCCCTGCCGCAGGCGATCGGCGACGAGATCCATCGCACCGAGGCGTATCCATGCATCCTCGCGCAGTGCATCCACGCGCAGCGGAAGCACAGCCAGGCTGGCGGACGGCATCGGTATGCTTTCGACCGCGAGCGGTGCCGGCACGGCAGCGGTCCGCGATGCCCGATGCAGCGTGATCGCGCCCATCGCCATCACCGAGGCAACGAGCGCAAACACCCAACGGTGACGATGCGACAGGCCAACCGCCCGGCGCGGGACATGCGTATCCGGGCGAGCGGCCGGCAGTGCGACGTTTCCGCTTTCGTGATTCGCGGGAAAGGACGCTGGCTGGTGCCCATCCGCCATGCCGATCATTGCCGGGCGCACATCGGCGACCCATCGATAGCCAAAGCCCGCGATCGTGCGGATGACGCGTTGCGCATTGCCGTCGTCTTCGAGTGCGCGCCGCGCCCGCAGGACGATCTGGCCGAGCTGGGCGTCGGAAACATCTGGACGGCCAAACACGGCGGCCACGAGTTCGTCGCGCCCCACCGCGCGATCGCGGTGCGTGACGAGGTGTTCGATGCACTCGAACGTGCGACGCGGCAACGTGACGCGCTTGCCGCCGCGCCAGAGTTCACGCGCCGATGGCAACAGGCGAAACTCGCCGAACTCGTAGATCTCGCCACTCATCCGGCAAGGTTAGCGTGGCGGCGGCCGGTGCGCGAGTACGGCTCCCGCGCGCCCGGCCGATGGCATCGGCTCTCGCGATCTTCAGCCATCCCGCGCGTCCACCGTTCGCCTTTTCCGGGGTGATCGGCAGCCCGCTTCATCATCGTGGCGACAGATCGGGCAGCTTCCAGTGCCGTACGTCGCCGAAGATGCTCCAGCGCTCGTCGGCAATGCCGGCGAACGTGTGCGCGTAGCGCACCGAATCCCTGTTCTCGTCGCTGACGTTGCGGATCGCGATGGCGATGACCTGCCGAGGATGGCGCCGCGCGATTTCCGCGTAGATTTCAGGATCGGCTTCGCCCGAGTCGCCGACCAGCAGGAACCGACGGTGTGGAAAATCCGCGAGCAGGCGTTCGATCGTCGAGCGCTTGTGTCGTTGCGACCCATTGCGTGCCGCGATCGCACGCAATGAAGTGGTTTCGCGCAAATGCACCGACCCGGCTGGAAAGCCCGCATCGCGCAGGAAATCGGCGATCGGCGGATACAACTGCAGCGGACTCGATGACACATAGTGGAAACGCATGGCGTCGTGGGCCGCGCCGAGTTCGCGGTAGCGTTCGGCCATGCCGGGCACCGCCTCGAACGCGCGCGTGAACGTGTTGAGCAGCAGCGTATGGCGATCGCGCACCTGCGACAGCTTGATCGTGTCGTCGATGTCGGAAATCACCGAGACGCCATGCGTGGGGACGATCACCGCGGCGCCCTCGAAGCGGAGTGCATCGCTCGGCGTGTTCGCCACCGTGAAGCGCAACCATGGGTCACCATCGGACTTTGCCGGCACGCGCAGTCGCGTACTCGTGCGGCCGCCCGATATCGTCCGCGGCAGGTCGCGCAATGCGCCGTCGGCAAAGCGCAACTGCAGGCTCTTGCCGGATTCGGAATCGACGCGGAACAACTGCGTGCGTTGCTCGAACAACGCGCGCTCGGCGGTCGTCATGGTGGACGGATCAAGGCCGAGATAGCGCGCGAACAGGCGTGTTGTTCCGGGCCGGCTTTCCTTCTCGTGGACCCAGGCTTCGATCGAGACTTCGAGTTCGCCGCCTTCGACCAGGCGTGCGGTTCCCGGCACGAACATGACCTGCTCGTCGCGCGCGAGCTTGCCCGCCCATGCCGGTGGCGCGAGCAGCATGGCGAGCAGGGCGATGAGGAACCGCGCAAGGAGACGCTGCGGGTAAGAAATCATCCTCATGTTTCCGCTGTGCTTCCAAGCACGAAGGCGAGCGCATCATGTGCGGCATGCGGACGACGCACGGCGAGGCAGCGTTCACGCAGACTGTCCAACAACGCCGGTTCGGCGAGCAGGCGACGCAGGCGGAATTCCAGCGCACCGGCATCGAGCGCAAGCAGGGCGGCACCTTCCTCGAGCAG
>JBEBXZ010000232.1:0-4634 GCA_040391335.1 Dokdonella fugitiva
CATCTCGTCGGTGGCCTGTTTGGCCGTGGTCAATGGTGGCCATGATTGTTTCGAGAAAGGGCTGTCCTCAAAGCCGGCGATCGACAGGTCGAATGGCACGTGCATGCCGGTCGATTTCGCAGCGGCCAACACGCCGGCGGCGATTTCGTCATTCGATCCGAAGATCGCGCTCGGGCGGTTGTCGAGTGCGAGCAGCTTGCGTGCGCCGCGGAAACCATCGTCGAACGAGTAATCGCCATCGACGATCAACTGCGCATCGCGTGGAATGCCGTAGTCGCGCAGCGCATCCTCGTAGCCCTGGTAGCGCTCCGAACTCGAACGATGCGATTTACCGCCCCAGAGAAAGCCGATGCGCTGATGGCCGAGCTGGATCAGGTGCTCGGTGATTGCATAGGCCGCATCGCGATCGTCGAGGAATACGCAGGGATAGCCGTCCTCGGGATCCCTGGCCGCCGAGATGATGCGCACGAACTTGATGTTGTTCGCGGTCAGCGTCTGCAGCAGCTCGCTGCGTTCGGACATCGGCGGCGCCAGCACCAGGCCGGCCAGCCGCGAATGGCGCACGAGTTCGACGAGTTCGTCGGCCAGCGCCGGTGACGAGGAATCGCAGGGATGGATCTGCAAGCCGAAGCCCAGTTCGCGGCAGGCGGCGAGCACGCCCTGCTGCAATCCGATCACGTAGTACGCATTCGGATTGTCATAGACGATGCCGAGCGCATACGACTGCGCGCTGCGCAGGCTGCGTGCCGACATGTCGGGTTGATAGCCGAGCTTCGCGATCGCCTGCAGCACGCGCTCGCGCGTCTGCTCCTGCACCGCGGGCTCGTCGTTGATCACGCGCGAGACGGTTTTCAACGACACGGCGGCCAGTTCGGCGACATCTTTGATCGTGGTTCTGCGCACCCGGGTTTCCTGATCGAGAATGACCGTGCCAGCGTAGCCCTGAAGCATGACGATGGGAATGCGCCTTGCCGTCGCGGCACATGCGGATTCGCCCTGCATGGCTTCATTGCGGCATGCCCGCGCGATGCCCGCGCAATGCGAAGAACAGGATGTACAGATAGCAGGGCGCGACCAGCAGCAGGAACACGAGCTGGAAGTCGTAGTGCTGCTTGAGCACGGCGAAGGCCTGCGGAATGATCGCGCCGCCGGCGATGCCCATGATCAGCAGGGCCGAACCTTTCTCGGTGAGCTGGCCGAGGCCACGGATCGCCAGCGGGAAGATCGCCGGCCACATCATCGCGTTGGCGAAACCGAGCGCCGCGACGAAGCCCACCGACACGTAATCGCGGGTCACGAAGGCGCCAAGTGCAAACATCAGACCGAGCACGGCCGAGACGCTCAGATAGCGTTCCTGCGAAATGAAGCGCGGAATCACCACGAGTCCGACCAGGTAGCCAAGCAGCATCGCGCCCAACGTGAACGACGTGAAGAACTTGGTCCAATCCAGTGGCAGGCCGAAACTGTGTCCGTAGGTGCCGATCGCATCGCCGGCCATCACCTCGACGCCGACGTAGCCACAGATGCGGGAACTGGAAGATGCTGGTGCGCGCCGGATCACCGCGACCCTGTGGCGCTGCATTGACTTCGGTGGCGCGGATTTCCGGCAGTGGCGAGAACACGACACCGGCCGCGAGCACGACGAGGATGGCCGCCATCGCGAGATAGGGCAGGTGGATCTTCGCGGCAAACTCGTCGAGCAGCACGGTCCGTGTTGCCGCATCGGCAGCCGCGATCTGCGCGGAAAGATCGCCGATCCCGTGCAATACGAGCGTGCCGATCACGAATGGCGCGAGCATGCCGGCGACCTTGTTGCAGATGCCCATCACGGCGATGCGCTGCGCCGCGCTGTCGATCGGTCCGAGGATGCTGATGTAGGGATTCGCGGCGGTCTGCAGGATGGCAAGGCCGGCACCGATCACGAACAGGCCACCGAGCGTGCCGGGATACCAGCGTTGCGTCGTGAACTCGCCGAATACCGCAGCGCCGATCGCCATGACCAGCAAGCCGAGCGCGATGCCTTTCTTCATGCCGGTTGCCTTGAGAATGGCCGAGGCGGGCAGGGCGAGCAGGAAATATGACAGGTAGAACGCGAACGGCACGAGGAAGGCGTTCACTTCGTCGAGATCGAAGGCGAGCTGGACGAAGGTGATCAGCGGGCCGTTGAGCCAGGTGACGAAGCCGAAGATGAAGAACAGCAGGCCGATGATGCCGATCGACACCAGATAGTCGTTGTTGCGTACGTCAGTGCCTGATACAGCAGCCATCTCAGCTTTCCCCTTGCGCGAGTACGCGTGGATATCGCCGCTGTCCCGTGGTGTCGGTACGTTGTCCTGCACTGACGCGAACGTGCCCAAACGGCTCCCGCGCCGATACTTGCACAGCCGCTGGCGCTTCGCCAGTGGCTTGCCTTGTCTCGCTGCGATGCACAAGACAAGTTAAGGTCATCCATTCGAATCTGATTATAATTATTTGATTTAAAATGATTATTTATAAAGTCTCGGTCATGCCGACGAGATTTCTTGTGAATGACGGGTGGGTTTCTGTTCGATTCCGAAGATTTTCGAGTTGCTGTTGACAACGTTGTCATCGCGTGGCAACACTTGCCTTCACGGACCGGCGCCCATGCCGGTCGCGTCTCCGGGGAAGGGGATCAGGTGCGGTGAAGCTGGCAAGCGAAATGACCTCGGATCTTCTGCAAAGCATCGAGCCGTTCGTCGCGGCCGATGTCGGCGGGACGCATGCGCGCATCGGTCTTGTCCGCCTCGGCCGCAACGGGCTCGAGATCGAGCATTACCGCAAATACATCTGCGCAGATTATCCGGGCCTCTCCGTCATCCTTGCCGACTTCATTGCCGGTCTCGCCGGGCAATCGCCTGCGCACGTCGTGATCGGCCTTCCGGGTTATGCGCTTGACGGCGTGGTGATCAATGCCAACCTGCCGTGGCAGGTCTCGCTGGCCGAGATCCGCTCGGCGCTGGGCATTGCGGAAATCTCGCTGGTCAACGATTTCGAGGCCGTCGCGCATGCGGTGCCGTGGATCGATCGCGCCGAAACGATCGCGGTGACCGAAGGCCACGGCGCGGCCATCGATGCGCCGGTCGTCGTCATTGGTCCGGGCACCGGGCTCGGCGCGGCCATCCGCATTCCCCATCGCGGACGCAATCTCGTGCTCGCCACCGAAGCCGGCCAGGCCGCGTTCGCGCCGACCAGCGATCTCGAGATCGAGATCCTGCGCCTGCTGCGCCGGAAGAATTCGCATGTGTCGATCGAACAGGTCGTTTCCGGTCCTGGCCTGATGAACCTGTATGCCGCGCTGTGCGCGCTGTGTGGCGAGACGCCATCGCTGCACGCGCCGGCCGAAATCAGCGAAGCGGCGCTGCTGCGCGAAGACTCCGCCGCGGCGCAGGCGCTGCATGTTTTCTGTGGCCTGCTTGGCAGCGTCGTCGGCGACCTCGTGCTGATTTTCGGTGCGCACGGCGGCGCATTCCTTGCCGGGGGAATCCTGCCGCAGATCCGCGACTTTCTCATCAAGAGCAGTTTCACGCAGCGCTTCCTCGACAAGGGTGCGATGCGCACGGTGCTCGAGCGCGTGCCAGTGCGCCTGATCGAACACGGGCAGCTCGGCGTGATCGGCGCGGCGAGCTGGCATCTGGAACACCTCACGCCAGCATCCGACGCGCCGCGACAGTTTTGACGGGCGTGCGCCCGGAGATTGAAAGAAATCAAGGAACCTTTGAAGAACTTCAATCATGTCATCCGGCCTGCGCCGGGATGACGGGTTATTCAGGGATTCCTGAGGTGGAACCAGAGGGCAGGTTTACAGCAAGGGCCGGTGACGGGAAGCGGATCGATGAATCCGCACCGAGCCGGAAAACTCGATTGAGGAGGGCAATCATGAGCAATCGTTATCGCAAAAGCGTGCTGGCCGCGAGCATCCTCGCCAGTTTCGGCATCGGCTCGGCGACGTACGCGCAAACGTCCACGCAAAGCGGCAAGCCGTCCACCGAGTCGCTCGAAACCAACGTCGTCACCGGCATCCGCGGCAGCCTGAAGCAGTCGCTCGACACCAAGCGCAGCGCCGATGGCGTGGTCGATGCGATCACCGCCGAGGACGTTGGCAAGTTCCCGAGCACGAACGTCGCCGAGGCGATGACGATCATTCCCGGCGTCACCGTCGATCGCCTGTTCGGACAGGGTGAACGCATCAGCATCCTCGGCACCGATCCGGCGCTCAACCGCACCCTGCTCAACGGGCAGACCGTCGCTTCGGCCGACTGGTTCATCCTCGATCAGCCCGGTCGCACGTTCAACTACTCGCTGCTCGCGCCGCAGATCGTCGGCAAGGTGGAAGTGTTCAAATCTTCCGAAGCCAGCCTCGATGAAGGCAGCATCGGCGGCACCGTGATCGTCAGCACGCGCAAGCCGCTGGACATGGCGGAGCGCCAGAAGCTCTCGGGCTCGGTCGGTTATCTGTACAACGACCGTTCGGGCGAGAGTGATCCGCAGGGCGCCTTCATGGCAGCCTGGAAGAACGAGGCGAACACGTTCGGCATCGCGTTCTCGCTGCAGTCGTCCACCGAGAACATCCGCCGCGACGGCACCGAAGCCTATGGCACGGTCGGCGCGATCGA
>JBEBXZ010000233.1:0-4620 GCA_040391335.1 Dokdonella fugitiva
CTTCCATCAATCCCGGCAATTCGGGCGGCGCCCTGGTCAACCTGCACGGCCAACTCGTCGGCATCAATTCGATGATCTTCTCGCCTTCCGGCGCGAGCGTCGGCATCGGCTTTGCGATTCCCAGCGACCTCGCCGCCGACGTCATGCGCCAGTTGGTTGAACACGGCGAAGTGCGCCGCGGCGCGCTCGGTGTCGACACCCAGGACATCACGCCGGAACTGGCGCGCATGCTGTCGATCACGATCACCAAGGGCGCCGTCGTCACCCGCGTGCGCAATGGCACGCCGGCCGCCGAAGCCGGCCTTAAACCCGGCGACGTGATCACCGCGCTCAACGACAAGCCGATCGTCTCGCGTCAGGATCTGCACAACATCGAAGGACTGACGCCCATCGGGACGCCGATCAGCCTGAGCGTCCTGCGTGATGGCAAAGCACTCACGATTCCGATGAAACTCAAGGCATCGCAAGTCGGCACCGCGCGCGGCCTCGATCTCGATCCACGCCTCGCTGGTGTGCAACTCGCCGACAACCAGCGGGGCAATGGCATCAGCGGCGCAGCGGTGAAAAGCGTGGCGCCCGACAGCCGTGCTTTCGCCAGCGGCTTGCGCGCGGGAGACGTGATCGTCGGACTCAACCAGCGCGATCTCGATGGCACCGACGATCTCGCGGCCCTGCTGCAGCGCAAGCCGCGGCAACTGATGCTGACCGTGGTGCGCGGGCAGAGCGCGTTCTACCTGCTGTTGCAGTAATGGCCGCTGCCGGGCGGGCGCGATGCAGCACGCGCCCGGCCTCCTCACCAATGGCGGAAATGCCGTGGTCGCTGGCGGAAGTCGCCCTGCCCCGGTCCACACACCGAGTGGATGGCATTGCGGATCAGGTATGCGCATCGACGCGCGGCACAGCGGAATGACGACCGCGAGGCGCTCGTATCGTAAAGAGTTGCAGATGTGGATCAAGCCAGCGGCACCGATCCCTTCCGGGATGGAGGAATCGCGATGGACAGGCCCACGACAAAAAGGGGAGCCGGCCGATAAGCCGGGTTTTGTCGTGGACAGCCATTCCTCTAGATCCTGCGTCGCCGCAGGATTCAAGCGACCAACCCGGAAGCGACGCGGGCAACGTCATAGCTTCCCTATTTGGTCTTGCTCCAGGTGGGGTTTACCGTGCCATGCGACGTTGACCCCGCATGCGGTGCGCTCTTACCGCACCCTTTCACCCTTACCACGCACGTCTTGCGACGTCGTTCGGCGGTCTGCTCTCTGTTGCACTGGCCGTCGGCTTGCGCCGCCCAGGAGTTACCTGGCACCTTGCCCTGTGGAGCCCGGACTTTCCTCGGCACACCGGAATGTGACGCGGCTGTCTGGCCGGCTCCCGTGCGTATTCTAGTCGATCGATCCGCCGCACGTACGATCGGCTTATCCGAAGCCCGGCAGGTTCAGGTTCGCACCGTATCGGCGCTCGAGGGTGGTGGCTGCACAATCCGCGCTTTCGTTGAGGCTGCGACCGGGCATCGGCTATGCTGCCGCGCTGCGCCTCGCGCCCTTCCGCAACCCATGAGCCCTCCTTGATCAACAAGCATTCCGACGTGGTGATGAAGTCGTTCTGGCGCGCTGTCGTGTTCGCAGTGACCGTGGCCGCGCTGAACTTCGGCTTGTGGGCGTTCCTCAATCGACCCGTGCAGATCGACGACTGGAGCGGGCGCGTCGAGGGCATGGCGTTCAGCGCATTCCAGCGCTATCAGGATCCGACCAAGGACCTGTTTCCGAGCGAGGCCGAACTCGCCAGCGATATCCGCCTGCTCGCAAAACACACCAAGCGCCTGCGCACGTATTCATCGGTCGAGAGTCCGCAGATCCCGCGCCTGGCGAAGTTCTACGACATGGAAGTGCTGTCCGGCGCCTGGCTCGACCGGCGCATGCGCAACAACGAAGCCGAACTCGAAGCGCTGGTCGCGCTCTCGCGCAAGCATTCCAACATCACGCGCGCGATGGTCGGCAACGAATCGATCCTGCGCGGCGATCTCAGCATCGACCAGTTGATCGGCTATCTCGACCGCGCACGCGCGCAACTGAAGATCCCGGTATCCACGGCGGAACCGTTCTTCGTCTGGGAGCGCAATCCGAAACTCGTGCAACACGTGGATTTCATCAGCGTGCACCTGCTGCCTTACTGGGAACACATCCCGCGCAAGGACGCGATCAATTTCACGCTCGGCCAGTTCAAGCGCCTCAAGGAACTGTATCCGGGCAAGCCGGTCATCATCGGCGAAATCGGCTGGCCATCGAATGGCGATCGCAAGACCTATGCGAAGCCGTCGATCGAGAACGAGGCGCAATTCCTGCGCGAATGGTTCAACGTCGCCGAGCGTGAACGCATCGACTACTACGTGATGGAGGCGATCGACCAGCCGTGGAAGGAAGCACACGGCGGCGGACGCGCGGAAGCGTACTGGGGCATGTTCAACGCCGCGCGTGAAGCGAAGTTCTCGATGACCGGCAAGGTCGTGTCCGATCCGACCTGGCCGATCAAGGCGCTCGCGGCGTCCCTGCTCGCGCTGCTGCCGATGTTCTGGTTTGCGCGCCATTTCATCCGTTTCTACACCCCCGGCATCCTGTTCTTCCTCGGCCTGATCCAGCTCTCGGCCTCGGTCATCGTGTGGTCGATCAGCGTGCCGCTCGCGTTCTATCTGAGTCCGCTCGACTGGAGCATGTTGCTGCTGCTGATGCCGGCGCAGATCGCGATCATCCTGGTCCTGCTGATCAACGGGTTCGAGTTCACCGAGGTGCTCTGGCGCCCGCGCTGGCTGCGCCATTTCGAACTGCTCGCGCCGTCGCCGGCCGCCGAACAGCCATTCGTGTCGATCCACCTAGCCTGCTGCAACGAGCCGCCCGAGATGGTGATTCTCACCCTCGATTCACTGGCGGCGCTCGAATACGAGAACTACGAAGTACTGGTGATCGACAACAACACCAAGCGCGAGGAAGTGTGGAAGCCCGTCGAGGAATATTGCGCGAAACTCGGCGCACGCTTCCGTTTCTTCCATCTCGATCCGTGGCCGGGCTTCAAGGCTGGCGCGCTCAACTTCGGCCTGGAACAGACCGACCCGCGTGCCGAAGTCGTCGCCGTGGTCGATGCCGATTACGTCGTGCGCAAGGACTGGCTCAGTGCGCTGACCGGTTACTTCAAGGATCCGAAGGTGTCGGTCGTGCAGTGTCCGCAGGCGCACCGCGAGTTCGAACACAACGCATTCCGGCGCATGACCGCATGGGAATACGACGGCTTCTTCCGCATCGGCATGCACCATCGCAACGAGCGCGACGCGATCATCCAGCACGGCACGATGACGATGGTGCGCAAGGATCTGCTGGTGAACAGCGGCAAGTGGTCGGAGTGGACGATCTGCGAGGACGCCGAGCTCGGCCTGCGCCTGATGCATGCCGGCTACGACCTCGTCTACGTCGACGAACTGATGGGCAAGGGACTGACCCCGGCCGATTTCACCGCCTACAAGTCGCAGCGCTATCGCTGGGCGTTCGGTGCGATGCAGATCATGAAGGCGCGTTTCGGCTGGATGGTCAACAAGGACAGTCCGCTCAGCCGCGGCCAGAAGTTCCACTTCCTGACCGGCTGGTTCTCGTGGTTCGCCGACGCGCTGCATCTGGTGTTCACGATGATGGCGATCGTCTGGACGATCGGCATGGTCGGCTGGCCGAAGTACTTCACGCTGCCGATGGAACTGTTCCTGATCCCGATCATCGGCTTCTTCATCAGCAAGGCGTTCTTCGGCATCGTCCTCTATCGCAAGCGCGTGCCGTGCGGCTGGTACGACACGCTGATGGCATCGATCGCCAGCATGGGCCTCAGCCATGCCATCGCCCGCGGCATCTTCCTCGGCCTGTGGAAGAAGAAAGGCGAGTTCGTGCGCACGGCCAAGAGCCGTCGCCTGAGCGGCAAGCCCAGCGCGTTCTCCTCGGTGCGCGAGGAACTGCTCATGTTCATCGCGCTGGTCGCCTGCGTGATCGGCATGGTCATGTCCTCGGCGATCACCTATACCGAGGGCAAACTCTGGATCACGATCCTCGCCGCGCAGGCGATTCCGTACGCATCGGCACTGGTCGGTGCGTGGGTCGCGCACCGTTCGGGCGACGCTGTCGGTTGAACATACGCAAACAAATGTGACGCGACGCCGACCCGGCATCTGTCCATCGTCGCGTCCTGCGGGCGTGTCGCGCAGACGCTTCCCTGAACGATGACGCGCGAGGCGCGCATTGGCGAAACCGATAACACCGTTCTGACTTTTCTCCTGTTATAACGGGGGCCAACTCTTTTTTTCACATCGACGGAATGATCAAGCGTCCCGTTTCCGGAGGCCTGCGACTCGCCCTGCCGATGCTGGCGATGCTGCTCGTCGGCCAGGCCCAGGCCGCACGCGTCGCCGTGCAGCTCGAAGGTCTCGATGGTGAACTTCGCGCCGCCGCGATGTCCGCTCTCGAGCTCCAGCAATACACGAACCGCGATATCAGCCAGGCTCAGGCGCGACGTCTCTACCGACGCGCGGAGGGTCAGATCCAGGGCGCGCTCGAACCTTACGGCTACTACAACGTCACGACAGGCGGCGAA
>JBEBXZ010000234.1:0-4608 GCA_040391335.1 Dokdonella fugitiva
GCGATGCCGCCGCGTTCGGCCATCGGCCGATAGCCGACGACGATATCGGGCAGGGTCGCCACCAGGTCCAGGCGCTGCATGCGCAGCGGCATCTGTCCCGATTCGGCCTGGACCAGGCCGACCAGTTGTTCGACCAGCCCGGCCAGTCGATCCAGTTGTTTCAGCGACAGGTCCAGCTTGCCGCGCTCGCTCGCGGTCATCGATGCGGCATGCGATTGCAGTTCCTGCAGCGGCAGGGAAACCAGCATCAGCGGCGTGCGCAGTTCATGGCTGACGTCGGCCAGCAGGCGCGTGCGGAACTGATCCAGTGTTTCCAGCCGCTGCGCCTGGGCCGCAAGGCGCAGGTTGCTGTCCTCGATCTCGTGATGGGTCAGGGCCAGTTCGGCATGGGTTTCGGCCAGTTCCGACAACGTGGCTTCGACGCGGGTCTTCTCGTTGCTCAGTTCCTGCGTGCGTTGCCGCACCTGCCGGTCCAGCTCAACCGCGCGCAGGCGCAGGCGGCGCAGGCGCATGCGTACGAGGATCAGGATGCACAAACCGATGGCCGCCAGTCCCGACAAGCGCGCTATACGGGTCTCGTGCCAGCGATGCGGAACCTCGAAATCGAGCGCGACGGGAGCATCGGCCCAGATGCCGTCACTGTTGCCGGCGAGCAGCTCGAAACGGTACCGACCGGGCTGCAGGGCTGCAAACGATGCCGAGCGCTCGGTCAACGCGTCAGTCCAACCCTGATCCTGTGGCAGCAGGCGGTAACGAATCCGAACCTGCCCACCAGCACTTAGGTCGGCGGCACCGTAACGGATCAATACATTGCGGATCCCGACCGGCAAGTCACTGCCGCCCTGCAACGCCACCGGCCGACCATCGCTGTCGAGGCCGTCGATGATGGCGTGCGGCGCGTGCTCGCGCAGCGGCATGCGCAACGGATCGAAGCGCACCACGCCACGTTGCGAGGGAAACCACAAGCGGCCGTGATCGTCGAACGCCGCCGCCGGCTGCACGCCGCCATTGCCTTCCAGTTCGGTCAGGCCGTCGGACAGACCCAGCACCAGCGGCGACATGCGCTGGCTCCTGTCGGCCAGGAAAGCGAGCAGGCCGGAACGACTGATGCGGAAGACGCCCTGATTGCTGTTGACCCAGACGTGTCCCTGCGCATCTTCACGCACGGTGTGCGGGCTGTTCGATGGCAGACCCTGCGCACGTCCCAGCTGTGCCGCGTGCTGGCCGAGCGGATCGTTGGCGGCGACACGCACCAGTCCGCGACCATCCGTGCTGATCCACAATGCGCCATCTGTGGCGAGATACAGGTCGCGCACCGAGGTTCTTGACAGCAACGCTTCGGCGACCGCATGTCCGCGCTCGCCGCGCTGTCGCCATACGCCTTCGGCACTGCCGTACCAGACGTCGTCGCCGTTCATCGCCAGCGCATTCACCCTGAGGCGGCGCGGGGCAGGCGGCCACTGGCGTTGCCAGGTTTCCGCGGTCTGGCGCCAGGCGCCATCGGTGGTGCCGAGCCATAGTCGTTGCGCCGCGTCGAAGCTGATCGCGAGCACCTGTTCGCCGCGCAACTCGTCCGGCAGGGGCATCGTCGCGAACTGGTTTTCGCCGGGTGCGCGACGCCACAATCCCGGTGCATAGGTGCCGGAGTACACACTGCCATCCGGCCCGGCCGCGACCAGCCAGGGATTGTCGCCGGGCAAGCCTTCGGCGCGTCCGTAGCGATGCGTCCGGCCGTCGCGCCCGATCGCCACCAGACCGCTGCCGAGACTGCCCAGCCACATCGTGCCGTCACGATCCTGGGCGACGCCGTAGACGTTGCCTTCGGCCAGGCCGATCTGTTCGCCGAGCAGATCCACGCGCGCGCCACTGAGCCGATAGATGCCGTCGCGCAACGTCATGACCCAGGCGACGCCATCATTGCCGAACAGCATGTCCTGGATCTGCCCGGTGCTTTCGAGCACGGGGTTCGGCAGCGCTGTATTCACGTCCGGGTTCGATGCGAATCGCAGCAGACGACCGCCGCGGCCGATCCAGAGCGCGCCATCCGGCGCACGCCAACTGGAATAGCCGCCCTCGATCCGTTCCGCGGAATCGACGAATACGCGGCGCGGATGCCCCGCAACGACCGTGAACACGCCGTTGGCTGCACCAACCCAGATGCTGCCATCGATATCGCGGCGCACCTGCGTGATATCGGACGGGCTGTCTGCATCGAGCCACTTCATCGGTACGCCATTCGCCGGGATGCCCAGCAACCGTCTGGCGTTGTCCGTCCAGAACGTACCGTCCTCGGCAATGGCCGCAAGCCCCGGCTGGAAGGCATCGGTCCGGGCTTCCGCGTGCCGGATGATTCGCCAGCCACCGTCGTCATGCCGCCAGATGTCGCGCGCCCGCGTCATCATCCAGACCACGTCACCCGATCCGCGCAAGGCCAGCGCTGGATCGGTATCGGCGGGGAATCGCGTATAGGCGGGAAATCCACCCTTTCCGTCTGGGCAGTGCAGGGCGAGCGGCGTGGTCAGGCACAAGCTCCCGGGATCTACATAACGCACGTCCTGCGTTGTATCGACGCCAAGCCCGGCACGCTCGATCCGGCCCGAACGGACAGACAACCAGTCGCCATGCGCGGTGTGCGCGAACAGGCGCCCCGCCTCATCCTTGTGCAGGGACTGCACGCGATTGCCCGACATGGCCGGAAAGCGCATCGACTCGTGCACGTCGAAGCGCTGTCCATCGAAGCGCGCCAGTCCATCGTGCGTGGCCAGCCAGAGGAACCCATCGCCGTCGATGCGCGCCGAACTGGCGCTGCCGACCGGCAATCCATCGACGGATCCGTAATGGTGCTGCACCCAGCGCGGCTCGCTGTCCATCTCGCGCGCATCGAGCGGCGCGAACGGCGTCGCCGCAAGGACTGCCGCCAGGAGGAACGATGGATGACAGGGAAAGTGCATGAGACGGATCGACAAGGATCGGGAGCAGGGAAGATACCGGCTGGCGGATCGATCGCAATCGGTATCGGCCGCAAGCGACGCGGCCCCATCTTCATCCGTGGCGCGATCGATCCCTGGTGCGGGACATGGAATCGTCCGCTGCGCGTCCCGTTTTCACCGGCGACAACGGGCCGATTCCCCATCCGCGGGCGCGAACCGCTATCCTGCGCCCCCTTCTTCGCGAGAAATCCCCATGAATTTCCCGATGCACGCCGCGAGCGTCCCCGTGTTCAAGCAGTTGCTCGGCAGTCTGGCCGATCTGTTGACCAAGGCCGAGACGCATGCCGTTGAGCGCAAGATCGATGCCGATGCCTTGCTGCAGGCGCGCCTGTTCCCGGACATGTTCGCGTTTTCGCGCCAGGTGCAAATCGCCTGCGACTTCGCGCGCAGCGTTCCGGCGCGGCTCGCCGGGAGCGAGGTTCCGGCGTATGACGAGACGCCAAAGACGTTCGCCGAGCTGCGCGCGCTGGTTGATCAATCGGCATCCTTCATCGACAGCCTGCCAGCGTCTGCCTTCGCCGACAGCGCGCAGCGTGAGATCGTGTTGCGTCCGGGCACGCCGAAGGAAAAGCGGCTCTCCGGCGAAGCCTATCTTTTGCACTACGGCCTGCCGCAGTTCTTCTTCCACGTCACCACCGCATACAACCTGTTGCGTCACAACGGCGTGGAAATCGGCAAGCGCGACTACATGGGCCGCTACTGAGTCGGGCGATTCGCGCATTGGCCGTGCGGTCGATGCGCGACGGGGAAAAAGAACCACTGATCCAATGAAAATACCATCAGGACTGCAAACGCTGATCGATGACGGCGTGATCGATCGCGTCATCCGCCCGCTCAAGAGCGGCAAGGAAGCGGCGGTTTACGTCGTCGGTTCCGGCGATGACGTGCGTTGCGCGAAGGTCTACAAGGACATGGCGCAGCGCAGTTTCCAGCAGCGCGTGCAATATCAGGAAGGTCGCAAGGTGCGTGGCAGCCGCGAGGCGCGCGCGATCGGCAAGGCCAGCAAATACGGCCGCAAGCAGCAGGAGGTCGCCTGGAAGAACACCGAGGTCGATGCCTTGTACCAGCTCGCCGAAGCCGGTGTGCGCGTGCCGAAGCCGTACGGTTATTTCCATGGCGTGCTGGTCATGGAACTGGTGACCGATGCGGAAGGCTATTCGGCGCCGCGGCTCGGGGAAATCGAACTCGCGCCGGACGTGGCGCGTGCCTACCACGCCTTCCTCATTGGCCAGATCGTGCGCATGTTGTGCGTGGATCTGATCCATGGCGATCTTTCGCCGTACAACGTGCTGGTTGGTCCCGAGGGGCCGGTGCTCATCGATTTCCCGCAGGTGGTGAGCGCCAGCGGCAACAATGCGGCGCGACGCATGCTGCAGCGCGACGTCAATAATCTCACCGCATTCCTCGGCCGCTTTGCGCCGGAGCTGCTGGATACCTGGTATGCCGAGGAAATGTGGGCGCTGTTCGAATCAGGCGAGTTGCTGCCCGACAGTCCGTTGACCGGCGAGTTCGTGCACGATGAGAGCGAGGTGGATCTCGATGGCGTGCGCGAGGCGATCGAAGAAGCGCGCATGGAAAACCTGATCCGCCAGCAAGGGCGCGAAGAGGCTGCGGAAGC
>JBEBXZ010000235.1:0-4604 GCA_040391335.1 Dokdonella fugitiva
GCGCCCCCAGGCCGGCCACTTCGAGGCGCTCGAAATAGCCCGCGAGCCCTTCATTCAGGGTCACTGGCAGGTGACCCACACGTTCATGCAGCAGGGCATGCGTGATCTCGTGACGCAGGATGATGAAATTCGCTTCATCGCGATCCTGCAGCCGGATGTGGATCGTGCGCAGCCGCGAGGAATACGCGCCAGCCGAGGACGCCAGCGCCGGATTGCCGACACGTTCGGCATAGGTTTCGGCGCCCCTGATGAATTCGATGTCGAGCGCCAGTCCGGGATTCCCTTCGATGCCGAGGCTGCCCCGCAGGACGCGCTCGATCGCCAGCGCATCGGCCAGCGCGCGTTGCCGGACCTGGTCAGGCAGGTTCACGTCGTAGCCATGCGCCTTGACGATGACCGGCGGCGTGCCGTCGATCTCTATTCGTCGCACACCGCTTGCATCCGCGCCAGGCGGTTGGTCGGAATAATGAATGATGCCGGTCGCATCGACCCAGCGATGCACGGTGGCCTTCTGCTGCAGGACGGCCTTGCCGGTATTGGCCAGACAGGCATGCGTATCCTGTTGCCCATGCACCAGCAGACCCGATGCCTCGATCATCGCAGCGAGCTGGCGCGCGCTCTCCGCCAGCGACGTATCAGGCACGGTGGCAGGTGTTGCATCGGCGACTTCGGTGTCCGGAGTTCGCGCTGCAGGCAGCGCATCAGCCGCTACGGCCGCAGGCGGTGCTTGCGGAGGTAGGGATGGATCCACCGGGCGCAGCAGGTACCAGCCGGCTGCCGCGATGAGAACCAATACCAGCCATGCCCATGTGCGCATCAGGTGCCTCTCCCAACAGTGACGCGCAGGGCACCACGCTTGCGCACAAGCATGCGCAGCAGCCAGGCGACGATCGCCATATTGACGAGCACCGCCAGCACGCGCAGCGCGGTCAACTTCTCGACCATCGCCCAGATCTCGAACGGGATCAGCGACGCCGTGGCGACCACCGTCTGGTATTCGGCCCAGCGCCGCTCGCGCCAGAGGCCGTAGCCCTCGATACCAAACAGGCAGGCATAGCCGCACGCGACGAAACCGATCAGATGAATGCGCTGCGGCGTCAGGCCGAGCAAGGTGACGATGGCGTCATGCACGATCAGATGCCCCTCCGCCAGCGGCAGATGATGCAGCCAATGACTGATCCGGCCGAACACGCTCGCCTGCGCGACTTCGAAGGCGCCGATCGCGATCAGGATCAACGCCACGCATTTGCACAGCTTGAAGACCGCGATGCCGCGCAGGATGCGCTCGTCGGAGTTTCCTTTCATGCGACAAGCATAGCCTGCATGTACACCCGGATCGCAGGCACTTCACCCTGTTTCCTGACTGGCCCCGACCCTCGACCAGGACAGGAAGCCTCTGAAGGGCTTCATTCCCGTCATTCCAGCGACGGCCGGAGACTCTCCGCAGCAGTCAAAGGCTGGCCATCCGGCGTCTTTGCGGATCCTTGAAGGCGCTGGATCCCAGGCCTGCGCCGGGAAGACGGCCTCCAGGGATTCAAATCATGCGGCGCGCAGCCGAGGGTGGCCCAATAAGATTCCTGTTTTGCATACGCGAGACCATGCCCCACGCACGTCCCGCTCCCCACAACATCCATGCAATGGACGAAAGGAAGCATTCCGGGTCATCGCCCGCCACGGGTCTATCCTCCGCGCACATCTTTCCCGCTATCCTCGAACCGGTTTCGGGAACGCCTCCGCCGTGGAGGATTGGGCGGGTTGGCAAACGGATCGTGCTGGAGGAATCGTGCGCGGAATGCATTCAGGGGAGTCGAGCCGGCGCAACGTGTCATTGCGCGGCGGCTGGTATGTGATCTTGGCCCTGATCGGGCTCATGTTCTCGCTGCAGGCGACAGCAATGCGTCGCGTCGATCCGGGTGAGACACCGCAACTGCGGCCTGATGAAGGCCTTGTCCTCATCGCGGTGGATTCGAATATCGCGCTCGAGAGCGTGCACGTCCGCAAGGATGGAAAACTGTTCGGTGCCGGCGTGCTGGCGCGCCTGCCGACAGGGCGCAATCTCAGGTTGTACGTCGCTTCCGCCGGTCGGTATGAATGGAGCAGGATCGGATCATTCGGATACATCCGCTACTCGCTCAGCGACAATCCCGAATACGACTTCGAGGTCAAGCCTGGCCTCATCACGTATGCCGGCGACCTGATCTTTCGTCCCACGGGCTATTTCAGCGCGCGGATCCACGTCGCCAATCGCGGCCTGGCTGCGCTGGACTGGTTGCAGGCGGAGCATCCTGCCCTGTTGCAGCGTTATCCCTTCACCTACGTCGGGCACTATCCGGATCCGTTTCCCCCGTTCTATGAAAAGGCTCGCTTGGCGGAAGGTGCGAGAACGGGACCTTTTCCAGGAATGAAGCCGCCACCCGAAGCCGGGACCTTGCCGCTGCCACCCAAGGACTTGTGGCAGGACGACCATCTGAGCCTGGTCGAACTCAATCCGGCCGGAGATCAGCTCGCACTCCAGGTCAAGGAGAATGTCAACGAAAGCTGGGCGATCGACCTTATCGATCTGGACACGGGCGAAACCCAGCGCGTTGCACGAAGCGAGTTCGCGATCTCTTCGCTGCATTGGTCCGGCAGCAACTCGCTGCTGGTCGCGCTCGGCAATGCCGGGAAGCCGCAGATCATCAACGTCATCAATATCGGGGAGGCAAAAGGCGGCAAACGCAGCCTGCAACGCCTGAAATTCCCACGCGCCGGCCAGATCCTCGACGTGCTGCCGGAGGATCCACAACACATATTGTTTGCGAGCCTCGACAACAAAGGCAGCCTGATGGTCCACAAGGTGGACATATCCAGCGATAAGGCGCTGGCGAAGTTCCGCGCCAGCAGCAGCGAGCGCGAAAACATCGGCGTGAAGGATGATGTCTGGTGGCTGGCGGACGGGAAAGGCAACCTGCGCATTGCGACGATCAGGCGCGACGACGAGACGATGCTGGTCCACCGAGAAACCCTCGGCTCCACCGACCTGATGCGCCTGCAGTCGGACGGCGGATTCGATCCGCAGGCCCTGTCCTTCGATGGCAAGGTGATCTACGGCTTGACCGATGAAGACCGGGCGCAGCGCGACCTCGTCGAATTCGACATCGCCAGCAAGCGCGTCACGCGGACATTGTTCAGCAAACCCGGCATCGACATCGTCTCGCCGCTGTTCGACCGCCAGCGCAAGCCGATCGGCGCGAGCTATTACCAGAATGGCCGGTTGGTCAGCGAGTATTTCGAGCAGCAGGATCGCAGCCTGACCGACCTGCTGGAGAAAGCATTCCCGAACCGCACGGTCGCCGTGATCGACCGCAGCACCGATGCGCGGCAGTTGATCCTGTGGGTCGATGGCAGCGATCAGCCGCCCAGGCTCTACCATCTGGATGTCGCGCAACGTCGCGCCTGGCTGATCGACGAGGTCATGCCATGGCTCGGCGATCGCAAGTTCGCGCCGTCACGCATCGTGAAGACCAGCGGCAGGGATGGCTTGCCGATCGAGTCCTACCTGACACTGCCCGCGGGATCGACTCCTCATCCCTTGATCGTGCTTGCGCATGGTGGACCGGTCGGGGTCAGCGACAACCTGCATTTCGATCGTGACGTGCAGTTCCTTGCCTCGCTGGGCTACGCCGTATTGCGCGTCAATTTCCGCGGCTCCGGCGGTTTCGGCAAGGCGTTCCGCGAGGCCGGGCACCACAACCATGGCACCTTGATCGAAGACGATATCGATGCGGCACTCAAGCAGGTCCTCGCCGAGTATCCGGTCGATCCGCAACGCATGTGCGCGCTTGGCTTCAGTTATGGCGGCTATTCCGCGCTGGTTTCCGCGGTGCGCTGGCCGGATCGCTTCCAGTGCGTGATCTCGGTATCCGGGGTCAGCGACCGCCTGCTGTTCTTCACCGCCAGCGATGGCGGACGCAGCAAGGTTGGTCGCAGCCAACTGGAAAAAATCGTCGGCGATCCGCATACGCAGGAGGCGCAGATGATGGAAACGTCACCGCTCTACCACTATCGCGACATCCGAGTGCCGGTGATGCTGGCGCATGGCCAGGAAGATCAACGCGTGGACTTCGAACACACGAGGCGCATGCAGCGCATGCTGGATCTGGCCGGGCGTCCAGCGGTTGGCCTCGTCTATGCCGATGAGGGTCACAGCTTCAGCAAGGACGAGGATTTGCACAGCCTGTGGACCGGTATCGCGGGATTTCTGCAACAACACCTCGATGCGGGGCGCAAGCCGGCAGCTTCCCGCTAACCTGTTCCGCATCCACGAACGAATTGCCATCCCGCTCGACTCGCGGTCAGCCTGGACGCAGCGCTGCCGCGAGTCGCGAGGCAAGTCCACCGGAACGGCGCACCGGTTGGGCCAGCGCCGCATGCAGCGACGTGGTGCTACTCCATAGCTCGACGTCCTGCTTGGCGCGCGAGAGTCCGGTGTAGAGCAACTGGCGCGACAGGATGCGGTTGTCGGCATCCGGCGGCAGCAATACCGCCGCGCGCCGGTATTCGGAACCCTGGCTCTTGTGGATGGTCAGCGCAAACGCGCCGTCGTGCGGCGGCAAGGTCCCAGG
>JBEBXZ010000236.1:0-4597 GCA_040391335.1 Dokdonella fugitiva
CGGCGCGTCCCGATCTGGCGGGAGGATTGAGATGCGCGGCGAAACCATCCAGCAGGAAGAAACGCAGGAACGAGACGCGACGCGTCATGCCGGCCGTCAGGTAGATCGGCGAACGCAATCCCGGCAGGAAGCGCGCGACGAACATCAGGCGATTGCCATAGCGGCTGAATTTGGCCTGCACCTGCGCATAGCGTCGCGGAGTCAGGAGATAGGAAACCCAGCGCAGGCGCAGGGCGCGTTCGCCGAATATGCGACCGACGATGAACATCAGCGAATCGCCGGCGAGTACGCCGATCACGCCCACCATGCACATCGTGTGCACATTGGCATAGCCGAGGCCGGCGATGACACCGCCCGCCACGAGCGTGATGTCCTCCGGGATCGGCACGCCGAAGCCGCAGATCATCAACACGACGAATACGGCCAGATAGCCGTTTGCGGTGAAGAAACTGATGAGGGTATCGAGGAGCGCCATCAGCGCACGCATCCACCGGAAGGTCGGGAAAGCGCGCCAGGGATCCGGTTCGGGTTCGGAATCAAGCGGAATGTCGCGGTAGTTTCAGCGGGAGCGGAGTTTAGCAGGCCGACTCCAAACGTGAGTTGAGGCGGTAGCGCATTTCGCCGCAGTCCGCTGGCGGCGGCTCCGGCCTGGCTCGCAGGCTACAATGGCCGGATGCGCATAGGCCCCTACTCCATCGAACCGCCGGTCGTACTCGCGCCCATGGCCGGGGTGACCGACAAACCGTTCCGCCAGTTGTGCAAGCGACTGGGCGCGGGCCTGGCCGTGTCCGAGATGACCACCGCCGATCCGCGCCTGTGGCATACGCGCAAGTCCCTGCAACGCATGGATCACGTCGACGAACCGGCGCCGATCAGCGTGCAGATCGCGGGCTACGACCCGGCCATGCTCGCCGAAGCGGCGCGCTTCAACGTCGGGCATGGCGCGCAACTGGTCGACATCAACATGGGCTGCCCGGCCAAGAAGGTCTGCAACGTCTACTCCGGATCGGCCCTGCTGCAGGATGAAGCGCTGGTCGCGCGCATCGTCGAAGCGGTGGTCAAGGCGGTCGACGTGCCGGTGACGCTGAAGATCCGCACCGGATGGAACCGCGACAACCGCAATGGCGTGCGCATCGCCCGCATCGCCGAAGATGCCGGCATCGCCGCGCTGTCGGTACACGGGCGCACGCGCGCCGATCTCTACAACGGTGACGCCGAGTACGAAACGATCGCGGCAATCCGTGCCGCGATCCGCATTCCGCTGCTCGCCAATGGCGATATCGATTCGCCCGAGAAGGCACGCCAGGTGCTCGATGCGACGGGAGCGGATGCGGTGATGATCGGGCGCGCCGCGCAAGGACGACCGTGGATCTTCAACGAGATCGCGCACTTCCTCGCCACCGGCACGAAGCTGGCCCCGCCGTCCACCCGCGAGGTCCGCGACATCCTCACCGGTCATCTCGAAGCGCTCTACGCGTTCTACGGCGAATTGCAGGGCGTGCGCATCGCGCGCAAGCATCTCGGCTGGTACGCGAAGGATCGCCCGGAGAACGCCGCGTTCCGCAGCGTGGTCAATGGCACCGATACCGCGGAAACGCAGTTGCGCCTGACCCGCGACTATTTCGATCGCCTCGCCGGGATGGCATCGCTCGCTGCCTGAGTGCCGGGATAGAGGCACGGCCAGGATTCCGGATTCCCGATCGCCGCACGAACCCGCAGGGCACGCGTTCTTTCAAGAAAGCCACTCCGTCACATTTTTCCGCAGATGACATGGACGGATCATGGCTGGCGGATAAGATGCCATGCCCTGCCGGAGAATCCACGATGCGCACACGTTCGAGCCTGCTGTTTTGCCTTGCCCTGTCCTTGCTGGGCCTAGCCTCCATCCATGATGCGCAAGCCGCCCTGCTCGATCCGGACTGGACGCAAACACAGTTCTCGATGAATACCGGTGGCGGGCAGCATACCGGCCTGGCCTGGGCGCCGGATGGAAGCGATCGTCTTTTCGTGCTGGAGAAAACCGGCCGCGTCCGCGTATTGAGTGGGGCGACCACCACGTCCACGCCGACGTGGAGCACCTTCGCAACCATGTCGCCGATCCACACGAACAGCGAGTGCGGATTGATCGGCATGGCCTTCGCGCCGGATTTCGCTTCGTCACAGGAAGTCTATTTTTTCGTCACGACCTCGTCGTCCAAACAGCAGATCCTGCGCTACACCGCCTATGGAACCGTCGGCGGCAATCGCACGGTGATCGTGGACAACATCCCGACCACCGGCAACAACCACGATGGAGGAGCCATCGGCTTCGGCCGCGACGGCACTATCTATTTCGCCGTCGGTGACCTGGGGAATGGCACGGGCGTCAACGCCGATCTCACCTCGCTCGCCTCAAAAGTCAGTCGCGCCAATCGCAACGGCACGCCAGCAAACAGCAATCCGTTCAACGATGGCGTCGGCCCGAACAACGAGTACATCTACGCGCGCGGCTTCCGCAACCCGTTCACGATGACGTTCCAGCCGGCCACCGGCAACCTGTGGTTGAACGTGGTCGGCACCGGCTACGAGCAGATCTTCGTCGTCACCCGCGGCAGTCATGGCGGCTACAGTGATTACGAAAACAACCAGCCCCCTACCTACCTGCAACCCGTCATCACCTATCGCACCAATGGCACCGATACGCGCAATTTCATCGCCAATGGCGCCGTCCGCAGCGGCGGTGTCGCCACGTTCACTACGACCGGCAACCATGGCTTCCGGGTCGGCGGCCAGATAACCATCGATGGCGTGAGTGACGCCTCGTTCAATACAACGGCGTTCGTCGCGTCGATTCCCGGCAATACATCCTTCACGATCGAACAAAGCGGGCTCGATGCGACGGCAAGCGGCGGTAACGCGAAGACCACCGCACTGGGCGGTTCGCTGACCGGTGGAACCTTCTACGATGCCACGCTGGCACCGCCGGACTACCGCGGCAATTTCTTCTTCGGGGATTACAATTCCGGCAACATCATGCGGGCCACGCTGGATCCCGTGACGCAGGCGGTACGCAGCGTGGCGATCTGGGCCACGGGAATCGGTGCCGCCGTCGATATCGCTCCCGGCCCCGATGGCGCGCTGTACTACACCGGCGTCAACAGCAACCGCATCTATCGCGCAGCGTACAACGCCATCGAGCAGGCGCTCGTCGTCTCCGACCAGAACATCAACATGGATGAAGGCGGCATGGCGGCCTTCACGGTTTCACTCGCGATCGCGCCTGACGCACCGGTGACCGTTGAAGTGGCGCGCGTATCGGGTGACAGCGACGTAAGCATCCACCAGGGCGCCGCGCTCATCTTCACCCCTGGAAACTGGAATATTCCACAGGCCGTGACGCTGTTCGCCGCCCGCGATGTCGACACCCTCAATGATGAGGCTGTCGTGCGGACCATCGCTGCCGGCCTTTCCAGCGTGAACACCACGGTTCGCGTCACCGACCGGGTCATGCCCGACCGCATCCCTCAGCTTCGCGCCGGATGATCTGAAACCGCCAACCCTTGAACAGCCCGTCCCGGCGCAGGCCGGGACCCAGTGACTTCAACGAAGCGCGGTGGGACTGGCAAGCCCGATGGATCGCTTCGAGAGAGAGACTGGACCGGTACGGTCAGCGTGCAGCCCCGGCTGTCACTCAGCGATCCTCGCGATGCGCCAGCATCGGCGGTTCTTCCGCGTCGGATTCATTGGCTGGCCGTGCGAATCCGCTGACACCAGCGGCAGCGAGTCGCTCGGCAATCGCACGGGTTCCGGATGCATTGAAGAACGCGACGAGTTCCTTCGCCCGGCGCTCGGAAGCACCGCTGGACACCTGCCATTGCGAAACGTCTCGCGCTGCGGCGGCACTCCAGTCTTGCGGCAGACCATGCTCGACCACCGGCATGCCCAAGGCTTGCAGCCATTGGCGGAACGGACGTTCGCGTGCATCGCGAAAACGCTGCTCCAGCAACGCGGCGCGCTTGGTCGCAATCCCCGGGATACCGCTCAAGGCGGGACGATCCAGATCAATCCAGTCGAGCAGACCATCGATGTGACCGGCATCCGTCAATGCGCGCCATGTGCCCGGACCGATGCCATTCAATGCAAGACCTTGCCGGGAACTGATCCGCTCGAGTCGTGCCGCGAACTGTCGCTCGCAACCCACGCTCATGCGCAGGCAAGCGAATGCGGCAGCTTCCGCATTCGCTGGAACCGATACATCCCGGCGCTCCTGCGCACGCCCTACCACCGACTGCAGGCGCGGAATGGTCAAGCCACCGAGCGCGAGCGCGATCCGGTCGCCCGGACGCACATCGAGCTTCTCCCATCGCGCCAGCGAACCGAGGCTGACGCGACGCACGACGCGATCCTCGAACTGCACCGGCGCAACGTGCAGGATCGGCGTGATGCGTCCGCTGCGACCGATCGAGAACTCGACGTCGCGCACTTCGGCCAGCCGCTGGCCCGGTTCGTATTTCCAGGCGACCGCCCAGAGCGGTGGCGAGGCCCGCCAGCTCTGCGCGGCAGGACGCTGCGCGTCGCGGATCACGATGCCGTCCGTCGCGAACGGCAAGGTCCCGCG
>JBEBXZ010000237.1:0-4585 GCA_040391335.1 Dokdonella fugitiva
GTCATCGCGGCCAACGCAACGAGCCGGCATGGCTCGTGGAAGTTCTGCAGTGCGTGGCCGACCTGCGCGGTGAATCACCTGCGCAAGTTGCGGCGACGACCACTCGCAACGCGGAACAGCTGTTCGGCCTGCCAACGCTGGTCAAATAGCTCGCTGGCCAGCGCGTCAGCCCGTGGCGTGTCTCAGCGATCGGCGCGCATCAAACGAGTGCCGCCTCGCCTTCCGCGCGGGACGCGGCGGGCGTGCTCTTGCGCGCGAGCAGCTTCTGGATCGCCACCGATACCGCAACCAGTGCGAACGTCGCGGTGACATGCATGGCTGCGCCGAGCCCACCGCCGCAATCGAGCTTGAGTCCACCCTCGCCCGCCTCGGGACGTTGGCCGCAAACGCTGCCATCGGCCTGTGGATAGCGCACGTTCTCGAGCGAATAGACCGCCTGCACGCCGAAGTAGCGTTTCGGCCCACGCGGGAACTTGAACTCGTCGCGCAATTTCTTGCGGATCAGGGCGAGCATTGCATCGTGTTCGGTCTTCGAAAGATCGCGCACGCGGACCAGCGTCGGATCGATCCGGCCGCCCGCCGATCCGCTGACGATCAAAGGCAGCTTGCGTCGCCGGCACCACGCGATCATCTCGACCTTCACGCGAAACGCATCGCAACAATCGATGACCAGGTCGTAGCCGCGGTCGAGCAGTCGTTCGAGATTGGACGGCGTGAGGAACTCGGCGAACGCGTCGATCACGATGCCCGGATTGATCGCACGCGCGCGTTCGGCCATCACTTCGACTTTCGATCGGCCGTACTGTCCTTCAAGCGCGTGCATCTGCCGGTTCGTATTGCTTACGCAGACGTCATCGGCGTCGATCAGCGTGTGTCGACCGATCGCGCTGCGCGCGAGCGCCTCGATGACCCATGAGCCGACGCCGCCGATGCCGATCACGCAGACGTGCGAACGCGCGAGTTGCCGGGCGCTGCCATCGCCATAAAGGCGATCGAGGCCGCGAAAGCGCTCGTCGAGCAGGGAGGTTTCGATGGGGGATTCGGTGTTCATGAGGCGCGCGAGGTTATCACGCGAAACATGCGGCTCGCGCCGTCGATCACAAGCGCGGCCGCGGCCGTGGAACGCACAGCCTGGAGACGCCCTTTTGTGATGAAGCCGCTACCATGCGTGCTCACGCCACGGAGTCTTTTCATGCGTTTCATTGTTTGCCTTATGATCGGCGCGATCGTCGGTGCCCTGCTCGCCACCACGGCTGCCGGCATCCTGCGTCCTAAGCAGAGTTATCCACGTGCGCTGATGGTCGTCATCAAGGAGGAAATGAAACAGGCTCGGGGCATCGCCAAGGACAATAACTGCGCCGGCATCGAGAAGCCGCTGAACATGCTTGGCCTGCTCGCCGACGACATCGAAAGCGCAATCCCGCACGGCGATCCGCCCGATCGCGTCTTCCGCCAGTACAGCGAGGATTTCCGCAAGAAAGTACGCGGCGCAATCGACGGGAGCGGCAACTGCACGGCACAGCGTGAAGCACTCGTCGAAGTTTCCAACGCCTGCGAAGCCTGCCATCGCGACTATCGCTGACACGTCACCCTGCGCGTGAATCTCGCCGTGACGCCAGGTGACGCGATCAACTGATGGCTGGAAACTGCCTGCAATGCTTTCGAATTGAAAAGGGGAATTCCGATGACGGAAAAAAGTTGGGACAGGGTACCGATCGACGCGCAAAGTATCGATGCGCCCTTGTCGCGAGCCGCCATCTTTCTCGTGGTCGCCGTCGGCAGCGAGCCGACCGCGCTCACCAACGTATGCTCGACGCTCGATGGTCTTGACGATCTCGTCAAGACGGTCGGGTTTCGTGATCTATCCGCCAAGCTGTCATGCATCGTCGGCATCGGTCGTGATCTCTGGGATCGTCTCCACGTCGATAAGCGACCGCAGGAACTGAAGCCCTTTTCACCGATCCACGGCGCGGTTCACGCAGCGCCCGCGACGCCGGGCGATCTCCTTTTCCATATCCGGTCGGAACGTCCCGACGTGTGCTTCGAATTCGAGCGCATCCTGCTCGACACCCTCGGAGCCAGCGTGACCGTTGTCGACGAAGTGTCGGGCTTTCGCTATTTCGATGCGCGCGACCTGCTGGGCTTTGTCGACGGCACCGCCAACCCGACCGGTCTCGATCTGCCGGCCTCGGCGCTGGTCGGCGATGAGGATACGGAGTTCGCCGGAGGCAGCTATGTCGTCGTCCAGAAGTACCTGCACGACCTGAGCGCGTGGGCGCAGATCCCGACGCCTCTCCAGGAGGCGATCATCGGCCGCACGAAGATCGACAATATCGAAATCGACGACGACGACGCGCCCCGCAAATCGCACAAGTCGCTGGCCACGATCGTGGATGCCGACGGCAACGAACACGACATCCTGCGCGACAACATGCCATTCGGCCGGCCCGGCCAGCGCGAATTCGGCACCTATTTCATCGGCTATTCCCGATACCTCTGGGTCATCGAGAAAATGCTTCAGCGCATGTACGTCGGCGACCCGCCGGGCGCGTATGACCGGCTGCTGGATTTCTCGACGCCGCACACCGGCACCACGTTCTTCGCGCCGGCGCGTCCGACGCTGGAGGCGCTTGCCCAAGCTGCGGAAAAACAGCTTGCGACGGCTCAGCCGGAGGACACGGCATCGGGCTGAAGCAGGCGTCAACGGGTCGCAACATCCGCTGGATTCGCTCATCCTTCTTCACCGCGCCGGCTTCCACTGACGCGGGTCAATCGCGGCAAAGGCTAGACCGTGGGAACAGTTCCGCCATCGATCACATACTCCGTGCCGGTAATCGATGCCGCTCGCGGTGAGACCAGGAAGGTGATCAGGTCGGCCACCTCTCGAGGCCGGGCCGGGCGACCGAGCGGAATGCCGCCAAGGGAGTCCATGATGATCTTCTTCCCACCCTCGTAATCAGTCCCCGCTTGCGCCGCCAGCCGCTCGGCGAGCCGGACGGCTGCCTCGGTCTCGATCCAGCCCGGAGAGACGCGCACGACGCGGATGCCTTTCGGCGCGACCTCTTTCGAGAGGCTCTTGCTGTAGGTCGACAGTGCCGCCTTAGCCGCCGCATAGGCGGTAGTCGATTCCGGTAGCGGCAGCTCGTTCTGTATGGACGTGACATGGATGATGACCCCCGATCCCTGCGCGATCATCGATGGCAGCAAGGCCCGGTCGATGCGCACGGCTGGCATCAGGTTCTGATCGAGCGCGGCGTTCCATTCGCCATCGCTCAGGGCCGCGAATCCGCCGCCCGGCGCGCTTGATCCCCCGAGAACGTTGACGATCGCGTCGACGCCGCCGAGGCGATCGAGGACCGCATTCGAAACGACCTGGCATCCCTCTGCCGTCATCAGGTCGGCGGCGATATGGATGACACCTTCCGGCGCCGTGTCGGGAACGGAACGTGCCGTGGCGACGACGCTCACGCCAGCCTTGCGCAAACTCTCGACGACAGCCGCGCCAACGCCTTTGGTGCCGCCGGTGACGAGGGCCCTGCGGCCCGCAAGTTCAAGGTCGAAGCTCACAGGGTGATTTCCAGGGACGCGATCCTGCCGCCTTCGAGTCCAAAGAAATATCGAAGGTCGACGGGACTGCCAGGAAAGTTGCCGGTCAATCGGCTGGTGACGATGGTCTTGCCATCCTTGTCTTCGCATGCGAAGGGTTCGCTGGTATAGGTGTATTTCCTCGAGGCATCAGCTTTCCATTGCTTGATGGCAGCCAGGCCGCTGTAGGTGTGGCCTTCGTCGTTCACGACCGCGTTGTCGGCAAAGCACCCGGCAACAGCATCGCTGTCGCTCCTGTCTGCGGTGAAGTAGGCGTCAATGGGTTCTGGAAGATGGATCGACATGTGGATAGCTCCCTGGTGGCTGATCGGATCGCCCGGTGCGATCCGGGTTGATGAGCCAAAAGGATGGAGCTAGTCTCCCAAGACAACAAGAACACACGAAAACGTAAGGTACGCACTGAAAAGTATGGGCGAAGAACTGGAACCGGAATGGACGCCCACTTCGGCCGCCGATGGCGTCGAGCAGGCGCTCAAGATTCTCGAAGGGAAATGGAAATTGGTCATCCTGTTCCATCTGTTCGGCGGCAATCTGCTGCGGTTCTCCGAACTCGAGAAGGCGATCCCCGCCATCACGCAGAAGATGCTTATCCAGCAGCTTCGCCAGATGGAGGTGGACGGGGTTGTCCGGCGGATCGTTCATCATCAGGTGCCGCCGAAGGTCGAATACGGCCTGACCGACTGGGGCCAGGCGCTTTGCCCGGCGCTCGATGCGCTGCTGAAATGGGCCGCCCTGCGCGGGGAACGAGGCGGGAGCGACGCCTGATTCAAATTTGAATCTTTCGCCCGGTTTCCGCTCACGGCAATCGCGGCGCTTGTACAGTTCTTGAATTGGTGCCCGGAGCGGGGATCGAACCCGCATAGCCTTGCGGCCGAGGGATTTTAAGTCCCTTGCGTCTACCAGTTTCGCCATCCGGGCCGAGCGCAGAGGATGCCCGATACGCGGGCATGCGGCCAGAGTTTCACGCAAGGGAATTTAC
>JBEBXZ010000238.1:0-4572 GCA_040391335.1 Dokdonella fugitiva
GACGGGCGCGCGAACTGGAACCTCGAGCTCGCGGGTCCCGGTGGCGGGTCCTGGAACGTCAAGCTCGGCGACATCGTGCTCGACAGCGGCAAGGTGAAGGTCGATGACGCGATCGAGCGCATCAAGCTCGATATCGACGTCAAGCCACTCGAAAAGTCGATCGCGTTTTCCGAGATCCTCAACCAGGAGGAGAGCGAGGCGCGCGGAGGCGCGGCGCAAGTTCCGTGATGCGGCGAGTGCAGCGGAGAAGAAGCGCTCCATACGCGAGCGCGCACCGACCGAGAACTATGAGTTCGCGTGGCACGTCGCCGGCAGTTTCCGCGGATCGCCGGTCGAAGGCCGTGGGCGCTCCGGGGGCATCCTCGCCTTGCACAGCGAGGACCAGACCTTCCCGCTGCAGGCCAGGCTTCGGATCGGCAATACGCGCATCGCCTTCGTTGGCACGTTGAGCGACCCGGCGAGCCTGAATGCGCTCGACATGCGCCTTTGGCTGTCGGGAAAGAGCATGTCCGACCTGTATCCGCTGACCGGTGTCACCTTGCCCGATACGCCGCCATTCGCGACGGAAGGCCACCTCAGCGCCGAACTCGCGCCCGGTGCGAACGTGTTCCGCTACGAGGAGTTCACCGGCCGTGTCGGCGGCAGCGACATCGGTGGCTCACTGACCTACGCCGAAGGCGAACCGCGCGCGATGCTCACCGGCAAGGTGTATTCGGAACTGCTGCAGTTCACCGATCTGGCACCACTGGTCGGCGGTGGCCCGCCGCCGGCCGCCGCGCGCGCGGCCGCGACGGCGCCGCCGGGCCCGGCGGCCAGCGAGCGCCTGCTGCCGACCGCCGAGTTCCGCACCGATCGCTGGAACGCGATGGACGCCGACGTCGAGTTCACGGGCAAGCGGGTCGTACAGGCCGAGGAACTGCCGATCGACAACGTGCAAACACATGTCTCGATGGCGGGTGGCAAACTCATGCTGAAGCCGCTCGGCTTCGGGCTCGCGGGCGGTCGAGTCGACGCGACGATCCGCCTCGATGGCACGCGCAAGCCCATGGATGGCGAGATCGACCTGCGCATGGCGGGGCTCAAGCTCAAGCAGCTGTTTCCGGATTTCGCACCGATGCAGACCACGTTCGGAGAGGTCAACGGGTCGACCGCGCTGTCGGCCAAGGGCAATTCCATCGCCTCGCTGCTCAGCACCTCGAACGGCGAAATGAAACTGCTCGTCAACGATGGGGCGATCAGCAAGGCCCTGCTCGAAACGGCCGGCCTCAACATCGCCAACATCGTGATCACGCGCATCTTCGGCGACAAGGATGTGCAGATCCATTGCGCTGCTTCGCATTTCGTCATGACCGATGGCGTGCTCGATTCGAAACTGTTCGTGTTCGATACCGAGGACGCGATCATCAACATATCCGGCACGGCAGACTTCGCGCGGGAAAAGCTCGATTTCGACGTGCGCCCGCACACCAAGGGGCTGCGCATCTTCTCCCTGCGTTCACCGCTTTATGTACAAGGCACGTTCGTCCAACCCGATGTCGGGGTCAAGAAGGGGCCATTGCTGGTCCGTGGTGGCGGTGCGCTCGTCCTGGGCATCTTCGCCGCCCCGGCTGCCGCGCTGATCCCGCTCATCGCGCCGAGCCACGGCGAGCCGAACCGCTGCGAGGCGCTGCTGGCCGAGATGCGCGGCAAGGCCAGGGCGCCGTGAGCGCGTCGGGACCGGGCGGACGTCGCCGCCACGCGGGTCAGGCGAGGTCGCGGCTCGCCTGCATGCTCAGCGCGACCGCTTCGGCGACCCTGATGCCATCGACGGCGGCGGACAGGATGCCGCCCGCATAGCCGGCACCTTCGCCGGCGGGGAACAGGCCGCGCGTGTTCAGGCTTTGCAGGTCATCGTCGTTACGCTTGATGCGGATCGGCGAGGAAGTGCGCGTCTCGATCGCGGTCAATACCGCATCGTCCTGGTGGAAGCCACGGATCTGCTTGTCGAACGCCGGGATCGCCTCACGCATCGCGTGCAGGGCGAAATCGGGCAGCGTCGGCGCGAGATCGCATAGATGCACGCCGGGCTTGTAGGAAGGCTGCACGCTGCGCAAATCCGTCGATGCGCGGCCTGCGACGAAATCGCCGACGAGTTGGGCGGGCGCATCGTAGTTTTCGCCACCGAGCTGGAATGCGCGTTCCTCCCAGTGGCGCTGGAAAGCGATGCCGGCGAGCGGATGGCCGGGATAATCCTCCGGCGTGATGCCGACGACAATCGCGCTGTTCGCATTGCGTTCGTCGCGCGAGTACTGGCTCATGCCGTTGGTGACGACGCGCCCGGGTTCGGAAGCGGCGGCGACGACGGTGCCGCCCGGGCACATGCAGAAACTGTAGACCGAGCGGCCATTGCGCGCGTGATGCACGAGCTTGTAGTCCGCCGCGCCGAGCAGCGGATGGCCGGCGCTGGGGCCGAAGCGGGCGCGGTCGATCAGCGATTGCGGGTGTTCGATGCGGCAGCCGATCGAGAACGGTTTCGCTTCGACGTAGACGCCGCGTGCATGCAGCATCTCGAAGGTGTCACGCGCGCTGTGGCCGATGGCGAGGATCACGTGATCGGCGCGGATCTCTTCGCCGCTCGCCAGGCGCAAGCCGCGGATCCGGCCATCCTCGATTTCGAGATCGTCCACCTTGCTGGAAAAACGGAATTCGCCGCCGAGCGCTTCGATCGTCGCGCGCATGTGCTCGACCATCTTCACCAAGCGAAAGGTGCCGATATGCGGCTTGCTGACGAACAGGATTTCCTCGGGCGCGCCGGCCTTGACGAATTCGACCAGCACCTTGCGGCCGTAATGATGCGGATCCTTGATCTGGCTGTAGAGCTTGCCGTCGGAAAATGTACCCGCGCCGCCTTCGCCGAACTGCACGTTCGATTCGGGATCGAGCACGCTCTTGCGCCAGAATCCCCAGGTATCCCGGGTGCGCTCGCGCACGGCCTTGCCGCGTTCGAGGATGAGCGGGCGCAAGCCCATCTGCGCGAGAACCAGCGCGGCGAGGATGCCGCAAGGGCCGGTGCCGATCACGATCGGCCGCAAATCACTGCTCGCGGTCGCGGTGCGCGCGCCGCCCGCAACGAACTTGTAGGAAGTATCCGGCGTCGGCATCACATGCGGATCCTGCGCATGTCGCTTGAGCACGCCCGCATCGTCGCTGGTGCGCAGGTCGATCGAGTAGACGAACAGGATCGCCGATTTCTTGCGCGCGTCGACTCCGCGACGGAACACCTCATAGCCCAGCAGATCGTCACTGCGTAGCTCGAGGCGGGACAGGATCGCGGCGCGTAGCGCGTCGTCGGTGTGGTCGAGCGGAAGCTTGAGTTCGTTGAGTCGAAGCATGCTGGCGTTCTGTTGCTGGCGCTGGAATGGTGATGGACGCATTCGCCATCAAGCGCGTTCCCCTGGAATCCGGGATCGCCAACGCTTCCCGCATCAGCTGCGGCGCCGGACGAACTGGAAATGGAAGGAACCGCTGCCTGACGAAAGCCGTGATCTAGACGACGCTGCCCGCCGCATGGCCCGATGCCCAGGCCCACTGGAAATTGTAGCCGCCCAGGTGGCCGGTGACATCGATGACTTCGCCGATGAAATACAGGCCGGGCACGAGCTGGGACTGCATGGTCGCGGATGAGAGTTGGCGGGTATCCACGCCGCCGAGCGTCACTTCCGCCGTGCGATAGCCTTCGGTGCCGCTGGCGACGATCGGGAATGCGCTGAGCTGGCTGGCGATCGCCTGCAATTCGGCATCGCGGTACTGGCGCATCGGTTTGCTCTCGAACCAGATCTCGCACAGGCGTACCGCGAGCCGACGAGGCAGCACATCCGAGAGCACGGTCTTCAGTTCGGCGGTGCCACGAAGCTGTTGTTGCTCGCGCAGCCAGTCCGCCGCATCGAGGCCGGGCAGCAGGTCGAGATGCAGCGCATCTCCCGGTTGCCAGTACGAGGAAATCTGCAGGATCGCCGGGCCGCTCAGGCCGCGGTGGGTGATGAGCATGTCGGCGCGGAAGCCCTGCCGGTGGCACCGGCTTTCGACCGGCAGCGCGACACCGCTCAGGTCCTGCAGGCGCTCCTGGTGCTTGCCGCTCAAGGTCAGCGGCACGAGTCCGGCACGTGTCGGCAGTACCTCGTGGCCGAACTGGCGCGCCAGTTCATAGCCAAAGCCGCTGGCGCCCATGCTCGGGATCGAAAAGCCGCCACAGGCGACGACCAGGGATTCGGCCTCGATCGTGCCAAGCGCGGTTGCCAGCCGGAAACCGCCACTGGCTTGCTGGACCTTGTCGACGCTGCAGGAAGTATCGATGCGCACGCCGGCCGCGGCACATTCGTCGAGCAGCATGCGCACGATCTGTTTCGAGGAATCGTCGCAGAACAACTGGCCGAGTTCCTTCTCGTGATAGGCGATGCGATGCTGTTCGACGAGATCGATGAAATCCGTAGGCCGGTATCGCGCCAGCGCCGATTTGCAGAAGTGCGGATTCGCCGACAGGTATTTGGCGGGTGAGGCACCGGTATTCGTGAAATTGCAGCGACCGCCGCCGGA
>JBEBXZ010000239.1:0-4567 GCA_040391335.1 Dokdonella fugitiva
GGCTGCGGGCGCTGGCGCCTAGCCGCGCGCCGCCCCCGGCTCCCGACGCTCCCACCGTGCCAGGTCCAGCCCGCGCTGTAGACGGTCAGATCCTGCCAGGCGAAAACCGGGCTCGCACCCGAGCCAAGCAAGGCCAGGAAGCGTCGCGGCAAGGCCGAACTCGTGAACGGCGTGACATCGTTGTACATCACGCGCTGCGCGCCGAGATCGAGACTCAATGACGGACTCAAGGCATAGCTGACACCAACGCTGGCATTCGCCGGCACGTCGAACTGACCCGGATCGAGATAGACGCCGCGGTAGTTGTTGAAAGCATCCATGTTGAGGCGCGACTGGTAACCGAGCGACCAGCTCAGGCGATTGCCGATCTGATTGCCCACATCGATGCGTGCACCGCCGCCGTACGAGGTCTCGCTCGGCATCATGGGCCACAGCAATGCGCCATCGCGCATCGACACTTCACCCATTCCAAGGCTGGCGAAACGCTGGTAGGCAAGCACCGCGGTAAGGCCCACGGTTCCGGATTCGCCCCACTTGCGAATATAAGAAGGCGCGATGACCGTGCGCTGCAGACCGACGCGAGGCAATTCAGCCGAGGCACCGGGCGACGGCGCCGCAAGCGGCTGCGCACGGTGATCGATCATCGTGCGCGCCACGGAAAGATTGAAATACGAGACCGGCTGGCCACCGACCGCGCTGAGCACGATCGAAAACCCCATCTGCTGATCCATCGGATCGGTAACCTGGGGTGCGCCACTGGATTCCGACCGCTCGACCCACGCGAATTGCGGGGTGATGCTCGACAAGGCGTAATTGCGCCAACGCTGCGGCATGGCCTGTGCGTCGCTGCCATTGGCGGCGACGCCATAAGCTGGCGGCAGAGGCGCGCAAAAAGCATCGGACGACAGGATCATGCCCAGCGCGAAGCCGAGAGATCCGATCCAGGATGAATTGATTACCGGTTTCGTTGCCCGCTGCATTGCCCTGTTGCTGCGGTTGGGGAAGGGGATATGTTCTAATTTACGGCGCGATATTGGCGTAAAAGCAACAACGGGTCAAGCGCGCAACATGGCCCACAAGCTCCTTTTTTCTTCAGTCAACGGCCATTCGTCAGACTTTCCGCAACCCTGCCCCCTATCCCAGCGTTGCATAAACCCAACAAGAGCAGCATGCACGCCCAATCCTCTTCTCCTGCAGTTGCACTGACCATCGCGGGATCCGATTCAGGCGGCGGTGCCGGAATCCAGGCCGACCTGCGCAGTTTCGCCGCATTCGGCGTGCACGGCACCAGTGCGATCACCGCCGTCACGGCCCAGAACACGCAAGGCGTGACGCATATCGAGATGCTGTCCGCACAAAGCGTGCGCGCGCAGATCGACGCCGTGCTGACGGATTTCCCGGTGCGTGCGATCAAGACCGGCATGCTCGGCACGCCCGCACTGGTGCGCAGCGTGCGCGATGCACTGGAATCCTGTCCGCACATTTCTCTCGTGGTTGATCCGGTCCTGATCGCCACCACCGGAGCGGCCCTGTCGCGCGGGCGGATGGTCGACGCCATGAAACGCCATCTGCTGCCGCGCAGCGACCTGCTTACGCCGAACCTGCCAGAAGCCGAACAACTGCTCGGGCGTTCGATCAGCAACCGCGATGACATGCTCGATGCCGCGCGGGATCTGCGCGGATTCGGCGCGCGCGCGGTCCTGCTCAAGGGCGGCCACCTGGCCGGCGACACGGTCCACGACCTGTTGCTGGCAGCGGATGGCGAACACTGGTTCAGCCACCCGCGCATTGCCGTGGAAGGCCATGGGACGGGCTGCAGCCTCGCCTCGGCGATCGCGGCCGGTATCGCATTGGACCATCCGCTGCAGGAAGCGGTCAGCCGGGCAATCGATTTCGTGCACGATGCCTTGTCGCTGGCCTATCAGCCAGGACGCGGCAGCATTCATGTGCTGGACCATCTGGCTGCGCGCGCCGGCACGCGCAGCCGATGACTCGACTCAGGCGCGGACGCGTTCGACCAAGGCGTCGGTGAAGCTCGTGGTGCTGCCGCTGCCGCCAAGATCCGGCGTCAAACGGTCGCGTGCCTCAAGCGTCGTCCGGATCGCCTCACGCAGCTGGCGGGCGCGATCCTCCATCCCGAGATGGCCCAGCATCTGCGCCGCACCCAACAACAACGCACACGGGTTGGCGAGGCCTTTGCCGGCAATGTCGGGGGCCGATCCATGCACTGCTTCGAAGATCGCGACTTCACTGCCGATATTCGCGCCCGGCGCCAGACCGAGGCCGCCAACCAGGCCCGCGCACAGATCCGAAATGATGTCGCCGAACAGGTTCGTCGTCACGATCACGTCGAACTGATGCGGGTTCATGACCAGTTGCATGCAGGTGTTGTCGACGATCATCTCGTTGAACGCGATGTCCGGATACTCGCGCGCCACGTCGCGGGCGATCTTCAGGAACAGGCCCGAGGTGGTCTTCATGATATTGGCCTTGTGTACGGCCGTGATCTTGCTGCGCCCCTGGCGCTGCGCAAGCTCGAACGCATAGCGCACGATGCGTTCGCAGCCGTGGCGCGTGTTGCGGATCAGCGACTGCGCGACCTCGCCATCCTCGGAAAGCGTCTGTCCTTCAGAGCCATACGCACCTTCCGTGTTTTCACGCACGGTGATGATGTCGATGTTCTCGTAGCGCGCCTTGGTGCCCGGAAACGTGATCGCGGGACGCACATTGGCATAGAGATCGAACTTCTTGCGCAACTCGACATTGAGCGAGCTGAAGCCACCGCCCACCGGCGTCATCAACGGGCCCTTGAGCGCCACGCGATGGCGCGCGATCGCGTCGAGGGTCGCTTGCGGAAGCAGTTCCCCGGTCGCCTGCTGTGCGGCGACACCTGCTTCGACAAACTCATACTGCAAACCGACATCCAGAACGTCCAGGACGCGCAACACCGAATCGACGATTTCGGGACCACTACCATCGCCACGAATGACGGCAATTGTCTTGCTCACGGGGATTGTGACTCCAATAGCGGGCTTGCCGCGCACGGCAAAGGGCGCGCATTATCCTGAAATGACGGCGCATCGCACAACCAACGGAGTATACGCGGGCATCGCGAGGGCAGTTGCCCACGGTTGCGCGCGCCTGTCGTTGTGCGGATCACTGATCCTCACCGGCGGCGCTGCGGATGCCGAGGAACTCGACGTGCAACTCGCGCTGAAGGCCGTGTCCGAACATTCGCCGGCCACGCCGCCCAACCTGCACGTGCGGACCACTTGGCCACTGTCATGCCTGCCCGCAGTCGAGCGCACGACGCTGGATGGCGTGCATATCGATATCCACCTGCGTGCAGGATTGGCACGCTGTATCGCCGTCCCGACCCCGCTCGAATTCAAGGTCAATCCGGTGCTGGACGCCGGTTTGTCGCAAATGGCCCTCGGCATCTATCAGGTCCGCATCTACCTCGGGCGCGGCGATGGCAGCAGCGAACTGGTTGCGTTTCGGCTGCTTGAAGCAGGCAGGAGTCCCGATGCGCGCCCGGAAAGCGGCTTCTGGTGGTCGGTCGCCGGCGAAGGTGACATCAATGTCCTGACCGGCAGCGGCATCACTGTCGAACAGCAGGGCAACAATATCGTGGTCGGCCTGCTCAGCTATGACGCCGGTTCGCCGGTCTGGTATTTCGGCAGCGGCAACCTGGCAGGACCGCTCGCCCATATCCCGCTGCTGCGAATGAACGGCGGCACGGAACCGTTTTCAGGCATCTCCGGCAGCCAGGGCGCGGATCCCGGGCCGGTTCTTGATCTGAGCGTGGGCGGACCGGCACGCGCCGAGGCGTGGCTGACGCGCCCACTCGCCGGATCCAGTTTCGCCATTGAAACCCAGCATCTCGAACTCATGCGCCTGCCGTTCGAATCAGCGGCTGCGACGGCCTGGCAGGGTCAATGGGTGCTCAAGGAAATGGAATCGCGCAGCGTCCGCCTGTTCGACTTCAGCCACTCCGTCACCGCCGATGCGGAAAACATCGAGCTTGGCGACCCGACGCTGGACGCGAGCCTGAAATGCCGCATGGCCGACAAGAGCAGCCACACGATGCCGCTCCTGTGCACGCTGGAAGCCGGGACCGAAGGCGTGCTTGCCGAGTTCGACCGCATCGGCCTGAATCGCATGGAAGGGTATTCGCCTGACGGCCGGCCCCTCGAAATCGTGCGCCTGCCGCGCTGAGCGCTTTCAACCCGCGGAAGCGGACGCGATGATTTCGGCCAGCCTGCCGCTGCGATCCGCGGCAACGAGATCATCGAAACCTCCGACGTGCGTGCCGTGCACGAAGATCTGCGGCACGCTGCGTCGACCGCCGGAGCGCTGCAGCATCTCATCGCGCCGGACCGGATCGAGATCAACGCGGATTTCGCCGTATTCAAGCCCTTTTTGCTTGAGCAGGTTTTTCGCAGCCACGCAGTAAGGGCAGATTGCTGTTGTATAGAGTTCGACAGGGGCCATGGGAAATCCCGTTTGTTGAAGAAGACTCCCGGTCCAGCGAACCCAGGAGGAAACAGTCACTCAAGGATTCCTG
>JBEBXZ010000240.1:0-4566 GCA_040391335.1 Dokdonella fugitiva
ATGGCGCACAGGGCGGCAATGCGGGCGGCAACCATACGGTGCAGCGTGGCGAGACCTTGTCCGGAATCGCCGCACAGAACGGAGTTTCGCTTTCCTCGCTGATCGGCGCGAATCCGCAGATTTCCAATCCGAACCTGATCTATCCCGGACAGACGATCCATATCCCGGGTCATTCCGGATCGAATGGCGGGCCTGCGGTCAATGGACCGAGCGCGCCGGGGCAGAGCACTCCGGTATCCGGCAGCAATCCGGCCAGCATCGCGACCCAGTTCCTTGATCGCAATGCATCGGAACTGAAGCGCAGCGGCGATCTGCCGATGAACCCGAACGTGCCGAACAACGTGTGCTGCGCGAACTTCGTTTCCGCCGTGCTGGAGAAAGCGGGTTTGATCACGCACGGCCAGCGCAGCGACAGCGTGGCCACGCTCAATCAGAACCTCCGGAATGATGGCTGGCGCCCGGTTCCGCTGTCGCAGGCCAAACCTGGCGACGTCGTGATCATCCAGGGCGGCGGCATGTCGCATACGGAAATCGTCAAGAGCAACGAGAACGGCAAGGTCACGTTCATTGGATCGAACAATCGCAATGCCGATGGCTCGCAGCGCATCTCGCTGGACAGCGGAACCTGGTTCACCAGCACGTCGCATTACTCGATCCTGACGCCGCCGCGCTGAGTTTCACGGACTGTCACTTTTGTCATGGAAGCGCGAGGGTGGCATTCGTGAGGTGACGAAGATCCAAGTCTGCGCACAGGGCCAGACGGACAAGGGCGGATCCTTCGAGGTCCGCCTTTGTCTTTGTGCAATTGGGCGGGAATGCCAGCGATTGCCGCGGCGCGCCGATCAGAAGGATGGCGGTGCGCGGTCAGCATCGCTGACCGCCAGGGCCGCCTTGTGAGATTCGAACGATCTGTCCAATGTCACGACAAGGGCCGGTCGCATCGACCCCGAAAACGTCATTGCATGCCGAACAACGCTGCCGGTGCGCCGAACTTGCCCGGCCAGGATTCCCACGCGACATCGGTCGGCCCGATCACCTGGGTCAGCTGACCCCATTTGCCATCCCTGCGTCGAAGCAGACCGGCATACACGCGTGATACGCCGCCGGCCGCCGCGGCTTGTTCGAGCGGCGTGTCGTGATAGGTGAACGGGGCACCTGATGCATCGACAAGTTCGGCGGTAATGAAAGCCCAGTCACCGGCGATATTCACGACGTCGGGATCAAGTCCGACGCTTTGCTTGAGCTCCTGCACGGCGGACGCGCGTGCGGTTTCGACGATGACCTTGTATTCATCCGACGAGGGAGAAGGGGAATGCGTGGGGATCTGGGCCTGTGTCTGGTTCATGGCGAACACCGAAAGTGCGAGGAAGAGGGAAAGTTTCACGTCCGTGCTCCGGAGTCGAAGCCCATGATCGCCGATCGACGTGCAGCGATGTGTGCGGGAAAAGTCAGAATTTCATTCGATCCAGTATCGCGGCCACGATTCGGCCGACGTGGCGCAGGGCGGAAATTGGCCGATTGGGCATCGGTTCGCCAGAGAACCGACGCAGGAGGCGCAGGTCGATTTAGAATGCGTGGTCCATTCGTGAATCAGAGGTCGTTCGTGATCATCCAACCCAAGGTTCGAGGCTTTATCTGCACCACGGCGCATCCCACAGGTTGCGAGAAGAACGTGCTTGAGCAGATCGACATCACCAAGGCCAGCGGCGCCGCCGGAACCGGCCCGAAGCGCGTGCTCGTGATCGGCGCCTCCACCGGATATGGATTGGCTTCGCGCATCACCGCCGCCTTCGGCTACGGCGCGGCCACCCTGGGCGTGTTTTTCGAGAAGCCGTCCAGCGAAACCAAGACAGGAACCGCGGGCTGGTACAACGCCGCTGCCTTCGACAAGTTCGCCAAGGAAGCGGGGTTGTACAGCCGGTCGATCAATGGCGATGCCTTCTCCAACGAAACGCGCGCGCGCGCGATCGAGCTGATCCGCGAGGAAATGGGCGGGCCGATCGATCTGGTGATCTATTCGCTGGCCTCGCCCGTACGCAAGCTGCCGGAGAGTGGTGAAGTCGTGCGTTCGTCGCTCAAGACGATCGGCGAGACGTTCACCGCATCGTCGGTCGATACCAATCGCGACACGGTGGTGCAGGTGTCGGTCGAGCCGGCCACCGAGCAGGAGATCAAGGACACGGTCACCGTCATGGGCGGCGAGGACTGGGCGTTGTGGATCGATGCGCTGAGCGAAGCCGGAGTGCTGGCCGAAAACGCAAAGACCGTCGCCTACAGCTACGTCGGAACCGAGATCACCTGGCCGATCTACTGGCATGGCACGCTCGGCCAGGCCAAGCAGCACCTCGACAACACGGCGAAGGAGTTGCGCACGCGGCATGCCGCGCATGGCCTCGATGCGCATGTCGGCGTGATGAAATCGGTGGTCACCCAGGCCAGCGCCGCGATCCCGGTCATCCCGCTCTACGTCTCCATGGTCTTCCGCATCATGAAGGAGAAGGGCATCCACGAAGGCACGATCGAGCAGATCAACCGCCTGTTCCGCGATTTCATGTATCGCCAGGACGGGCAGGTGGCGAGCACCGACGATGAAAATCGCCTGCGCCTCGACGACTGGGAACTGCGCGACGACGTGCAGCAGGCCTGCAAGGCCCTATGGCCGACGGTGAACACCGAGAATCTCTCGCAAGTCACCGACTACGCCGGCTACAAGCGCGAATTCCTGCGCCTGTTCGGCTTCACCCGCATCGATGTCGACTATGACGCCGACATCAGCCCGGATGTGCATTTCGACGTGGTTGAATCCTGAGAGACCGGTGTTTGACCGCCGGGCATCTGCCCGGCGGCGGTCTTCCATTCCAGGATCCGCCGATTGCCCCATGCCGAATTTCTCGGTGAATCCCTCTGCGACGCCCGGATGGCTGGCGTGTGATCGCGGGGTGGAGCGCGCGCGGAGAAAAGTTTACAGCTGGCTTGTCTTGGGCGCCGCGCCGATGCGTGTTCGGCGTTCCGAATACCTGTTGACGAACTGCGACGTATGTGGACGGAGCAGCGTTGTGAAGCGCACCAGTTCTTCCATCACGTCGACGATGCGATCGTAGTATCCAGATGGTCGCATGCGGCCCTCGTCGTCGAACTCCTGCCACGCTTTTGCGACGCTGGATTGATTCGGGATCGTGATCATGCGCATCCATCGGCCGAGCAGGCGGAGCGTATTGACGGCATTGAAGGATTGCGAGCCGCCGGATACCTGCATGACGGCCAGCGTGCGTCCCTGCGTGGGTCGCAGGCTTCCCATATTCAGGGGTAGATGATCGATTTGCGCCTTCATCAATCCGGTGATGGCGCCGTGTCTTTCCGGGCTGCACCAGACCTGGCCTTCGGACCATAGCGAAAGCTCGCGAAGTTCTTTCACGGCCGCATGATCGTCGCCTTGGACCTGATCCGGGAAGGGGAGTTCGACTGGATTGAAGATGCGGGTTTCCGCGCCGAAGAACTGCAGCAACCGCGCCGCCTCTTCAACGGCCAGCCGGGAGAAAGAGCGCGCTCGCAGCGATCCATAGAGCAACAGGATTCGCGGGCGCGATTCAAGATCGCCGAGGCCTGTTGCGGGTGGTTCGATCACAGCGTTTCGGTCGAGTGCCGGGAGCAGGTCAACGTTGGCGACTTCAAGCAGCGGCATGGTTGTCTCGAATGGAATTGAAAGAATGTGCCGCCAAGGGCTGATTCAAGCGGGTGCGATGGCGGATCAAGAGCGTGCTGTCCGCTCATACCAGGGGCGAGTTCGTTTCACGACCGATACGACGGACAACATGACCGGCACTTCGATCAGCACGCCGACAACGGTGGCGAGCGCGGCTCCCGAGTTGAGTCCGAACAGTGCGATGGCGGTGGCGACGGCAAGCTCGAAGAAGTTCGATGCGCCGATCAGGGCAGCGGGGCCGGCAACGCACCACGCGACACCGAATCGTCTGGAAAGCCAGTACGCGATTCCCGCATTGAGGTAGACCTGAAGCAAGATCGGTATCGATAGCAACACGATGACGATCGGTTGCTCAAGAATGGCCCGGCCCTGAAATCCAAAGAGCAATACCAGCGTCGCCAGCAAGGCCATCAAAGAGGCTGGTTGCAGGATGGCATGTGCTCGTTCGAGCGCGCCCGGGCGTTGGGTGAGGATCTGTCGCAGGAGCTGGGAAACGATGACGGGCGCGACGATGTAGAGCCCAACGGACAGCAGCAACGTATCCCACGGAACCGTGATGGAAGCGACGCCGAGCAGCAAACCGACCAGCGGCGCGAAAGCGAAAACCATGATCAGGTCGTTCAGCGCAACCTGGCCCAATGTGAAGTTTGGTTCCCCATCGCAGAGGTTCGACCAGACGAAAACCATGGCCGTGCAGGGCGCCGCGGCGAGCAGTATCAGTCCGGCGACATAGCTCGTGATCTGATCCTCGGGCAACCACGCGCGGAAGATCCACGTGATGAAGAATGTCGCCAGCAGCCACATCGAAAATGGTTTGATGGCCCAGATGACGAACAGCGTCACCGCCGCGCCACGCCAGTGAC
>JBEBXZ010000241.1:0-4556 GCA_040391335.1 Dokdonella fugitiva
CTGGCGCCGTTCATGCCGAAACCCCGCCTGCTAGGCATCTTCGGGCGCAACCTGCTGGATGACGAAACGCAGATCGGCGGATTCGATGCCCTGATCGAGTACCACGATCACAAGCCCTTCGAATGTGTTGGAGAAGGACGCGAATCACGCGCCGCGCTGGCGACGCTCGCGCAGCGCGCGGAGTGGCGCGAGGACGCGATCATCGAGCGTTTCGCGCGCGAGATCCTGCCTCAGCTTCCGCCTGAGGATCTGCGCCTGGAGTCGCTGACCGCCGTCGAGGGAGAACATCATGTGCCGCCCGCGCTGATGGCCTTGATCGAGCAGGGCTGAACGATGCGCATCGCGGATCTCGCCGGTCTGAATGTTGCGATCTGGGGCTATGGCCGCGAGGGCCGCGCCGTGCTCGCCACCCTGCGCGAGCGCCTGCCCGATCTTTCACCGACCCTGTTCTGCAGTGGCGACGAGCAGGATGAAGTCGCGCGCAGTGGCATTGCTCGCGATCGCATCATCGGTCGTGCGCCCGATGCGGCCGATCTTTCGGCCTGCGACGTCGTCATCAAGTCGCCCGGCATCAGTGCCTATCGGCCCGAAATCCTCGAAGCGCGGCGCAATGGCACGCGTTTCACGTCGGCGACGGCCTTCTGGTTTGCCGAGCACGCCGCAGCGCGCGTGATCGCGGTGACCGGCACCAAGGGCAAGAGCACGACTTCCGCGCTGATCGCTCATCTGTTGCGTGGACTCGGCCGCCGCACGGCGCTGGCCGGCAATATCGGCAAACCGCTGCTCGAACTGCTCGATCCATCCGTCGAACCGGATTGGTGGGTGATCGAACTGTCGAGCTTCCAGACACGTGAAGCGAGCGGTGTTGAACTCGCGGTGATCACCAACCTGGAGGAAGAACATCTCGACTGGCATGGCGATCGCAGCCGCTACGTCGAGGACAAGCTCGCGCTGGCGGATGCCGCCCGCAAGGTTCTCGTCCATGCGCAACAACCTGAAGTGCTGCGACGTACGGCCGGACATGCGCAGCGCAGTTGCTTCGGCGATGCCACCGGCTGGCATGTGCGCGACGGCTGGATATGCCGGGTCGATCGTGCCGTGTTCGATCTGCGCAGCCTGCCATTGCCGGGGGCGCACAATGCCTTGAATGCCTGCGCAGCGCTGGCCGCGATCGAGTGCGTCGGCGAGGACGCATTCGCCGCGGCAAAGCATCTTGCGACCTTCCGCCCCTTGCCGCATCGCCTGCAAACGCTCGGCGTGCGCGATGGACTGCGCTGGATCGATGACAGCATCGCGACCACGCCGCAGGCGAGCCTGCAGGCGCTCGGCAGCGTCGTCGGGGAAAAGGTCTGCCTGATCCTGGGCGGACACGATCGTGGACTCGACTGGCATGCATTCGCCGCGGCGATGAAAACCTCGGCACCGCAGGCGATCATTCTCAACGGTGCGAATCGCGAACGCCTGCACGCCGTATTGGCGGAGGCCGGCGGCGACTATGCCTTGCACAGCGTCGCCCATCTCACGGATGCGGTCGGGCTGGCGCGTACGTTGCTGGCGGAGGGGGGTGTCGTGCTGCTTTCGCCGGGAGCGCCGAGCTTCGACCAGTTCCGTGACTACGGCGAACGCGGGCGCGCTTTCGCCGTGCTCGGCGGATTCGATCCAGAAGCGATCGGTCAGATCGAAGGGCTCGGCATCGCCTGAGCCAGGCGTTCCCGGCGCGCCGCGCGACATGCGGCCGTATCGCCGTTCACGGCGCAGTATGATCGCGGCATCTCCCGCAACCACGGTGATCCCCATGCGTCCGTTCATGCTTGTTCTATCGTTCCTCCTTGCATCTTCTGCCGTGCAGGCGGCCATGGTCGTCAAGCCGATCGAGTACAAGGTCGGTGATGTGGCGTTCGCCGGGCATCTCGTCTATGACGATGCAACAAAGCAGGCGCGGCCCGGCCTGGTGATGGTGCCGAACTGGATGGGCGTCAACGATTCCGCCATCGAGAAGGCAAAACAGGTGGCCGGAACCGATTACGTCGTGCTGGTCGCCGACGTCTATGGCAAGGACGTGCGTCCGAAGGATGCAGCCGAAGCGAAAGCGCAGACCGCGAAACTGTATGGCGATCGTGCGGCCTTGCGCGCACGCGTCAGCGAGGCCGTGAAATCCTTGAAGGCGCAGGCTGGCAAGGTGCCGGTGCTGGCGGACAGGATCGGCGCCTTCGGCTTCTGCTTTGGCGGATCGACCGTGCTGGAACTCGCGCGCAGCGGTGCGGATGTGGCCGGCGTGGTCAGCCTGCACGGCGGATTGTCGACCTCGATGCCGGCTGCGGCCGGTTCGGTGAAGACGCCGATCCTGGTGCTCAATGGCGCGGCCGATCGCGGCATCACGGCCGAAGACATTGCCGGCTTCGGCAGCGAAATGGACGCCGCGGGCGCCGACTGGCAGTTCGTCAATTTCAGTGGTGCCGTGCATTGCTTCGCCGAAGCGGATGCGGCGAGTCCGCCAGGCTGTGTCTACGATCCGCGCGCGGCAAAGCGCGCCTACCGCATGCTCGGCGATTTCTTCGCGGAAGTGTTTGCGGCGCATTGATCCCGACCGGATCGACGGGTCATCCGGAGATTCCCTGGCCACGGATTTGCCGAGAAGAGCCGCGGATTCCCTGCAAAATCAGCGGATTCGCCGATTTTCCCGGGATCCCGAGCAAGGATGCGCGGGGCCGCCTACAATACGGCCCCCGAAACATCGACCGAGACCCATGACAGCGAGACGCGGCATCATCCTGGCCGGCGGCTCCGGCACCCGGCTGTATCCGTTGACCCAGGCGGTCAGCAAGCAGCTCCTGCCGGTTTACGACAAGCCGATGATCTATTACCCGCTGAGCACGCTGATGCTGGCGGGTATCCGCGACGTGCTGGTGATCAACACGCCGCACGAGCAGGCCCTGTTCCAGCGCCTGCTGGGCGATGGTTCGCAATGGGGCATCTCGATCCGCTACGCGGTGCAGGAATCGCCGGACGGCCTCGCCCAGGCGTATCTGATCGGACGCGAGTTCGTTGCCGGCGAGCCAAGCTGCCTGATTCTCGGTGACAACATCTATTACGGCCACGGCCTGACCGGACTGCTGCAGGCTGCCGACCAGCGTACCGTCGGCGCCAGCGTGTTCGGCTACTGGGTGCGTGATCCGGAGCGCTACGGCGTCGCCGAATTCGATGCCTCTGGACGTGTCGTCGGTCTCGAAGAAAAACCGGCACGGCCGAAGTCGAACTGGGCGGTCACCGGTCTCTATTTCTACGACGGGCGTGCCGCGGATTTCGCCGCGGATCTGAAGCCTTCGCCGCGTGGAGAGCTCGAGATCACCGATCTGAACCGTTGCTACCTCGACGATGGCACGCTGATGCTGGAACGCATGGGACGCGGTTTTGCCTGGCTCGATACCGGCACGCACGAATCGCTGGTCGAGGCATCGAGCTATATCGAGACGATCGAGAACCGCCAGGGCCTCAAGGTCTGCTGCCCCGAGGAAATTGCTTTCCTCAATCGCTGGATCGATGCCGAGCAGGTGCTGCGCCTGGCTGCGCCGCTGGCGAAGAATGCCTACGGACAGTATCTGCAGGACCTGGTCCGCGAAGGTCGCCACGCATGAAGGTGATCCGCACCGCACTCGATGGCTGCGTCGTCATCGAACCGAACGTGCACGGTGATTCGCGCGGCTTCTTCTACGAGAGCTTCAACCAGCGCCGGTTCGCCGAAGCCGGATTCGATCTTGCCTTCGTGCAGACGAATGTCTCGCGCTCCGCGAAAGGCGTGCTGCGCGGCTTGCATTACCAGTGGCCGAATCCGCAGGGCAAGCTGGTCAGCGTGCTCGAAGGCGAGGTGTATGACGTGGCGGTGGATATCCGCAAAGGTTCGCCGACGTTCGGGCGCTGGGCGGCGGCGATCCTGTCGGCGGAAAACAAGCGGCACTTCTGGGTGCCGGAAGGTTTCGCACATGGTTTCGCGGTGCTGTCGGAACACGCAACGTTCGTCTATCAGTGCACCGCGTTATACGACCATGCGAGCGATGCGGGCATCCGCTGGAATGACGCGGCACTCGCCGTCGACTGGCCGATCAGCGAGCCGAGCCTGTCCGACAAGGACCAGAAAGCACCGTTCCTCGCCGATGTGCCCGAGGCGAAGTTGCCGGTGTTCGCATGAGCGCTTCATTGCGCTTGCGATGGTTCGCCGCGTTCGTGGCATGTGATCGTTCGCGATGAAGATCCTGCTGTTCGGCGCCAGCGGCCAGGTCGGCCATGCGTTGCGGGAACCGCTCGCGCGCCACGGCGAACTGGTCTGCGCGACACGCAATGGCCTGCTCGATGACGGCTCGGCCTGTGCCGCTGCCGATCTTGCCGATCGCGCATCGCTGGCCGCCGTGCTGGATCAGATCGTTCCCGACCTTATCGTCAATGCCGCGGCCTATACCGCGGTCGATCGTGCCGAGGATGAGCCTGCTCTCGCCGATCGCGTGAATCATCTGGCGCTCGCGGAAATCGGTGCGTGGGCGGCAACACACACCGCGCTGGTC
>JBEBXZ010000242.1:0-4554 GCA_040391335.1 Dokdonella fugitiva
GCAGTTCGCGCACGGCCTTCATCGCCGAGTTGATGTTGCTGGTGAAGATCGACGAGGTGAGGCCGACGTCGGAATCGTTGGCCAGCGCGATCGCCTCGTCGAGGCTGTCGACGATCTGCACCGGCAGCACCGGTCCGAAGATTTCCTTGCGCATGATGTCCATGTCGGCGCGCGCGTCGACGATCAGGGTCGGCTCGTAGTGGAAGCCCTGGCCGAGGTCGGCACGCTTGCCGCCGGTGACGACGGTGGCGCCATCGCGCTTCGCCTGTTCGACCATCGCCTCGACCTTGTCGAGACCTGCCTGGTTGATCAGCGGGCCCATGTGCAGATCCGCATCCACGGATGGATCGCCGTAGCGCGTCGCCTGCATCAGCTTGGCCAGGCGTCCGACCAGCGCCTCGTGCACGCCACGCTCGACGTAGACGCGTTCTGCACAATTGCAGACCTGTCCGGTGTTGATCACGCGCGAGTCGTAGATCGCCTTCGCCGCCAGGTCGAGATCGGCATCCGCCAGAACAATTGCCGGCGCCTTGCCGCCAAGCTCGAGATTGACGCGGGTCAGGTTCTTGCCGGCCGTCTGCATGATGCGGCTGCCGGTGCCGATGCTGCCCGTGAACGTGATGAGGCCCACGTCCGGATGCGAAACCAGCGCATCGCCGGTCGTCGCGCCGCGGCCGCCCACGAGATTGAACACACCCTTCGGCAGATCGGTATCGGCGACCAGCCTGGCGAACTCGAACGCGTTGATCGGCGTCTCCTCGCTCGGCTTGATCACGATCGTGTTGCCGGTGACCAGGGCCGGCGCGAGCTTGCGCGCGATCAGGAAGAACGGGAAGTTCCAGGGCAGGATGCCGGCAACCACGCCGATCGGCTTGCGCAGGACGAAGATGCTCTCGTTCGGGCGATCGCTGGTGATCACCTCGCCCTCGAGGCGACGCGCCCATTCGGCCATGTAGTCGATGTAGTCGGCGGTGAAGTCGACTTCGACCTGGGCGAGTCCCTGCACCTTGCCCTGCTCACGCACGATGATCTGCGCGAGTTCCTTGCGGTTGTCGCGCAGCTTCGCCGAGATCGCGCGCAGGTGGTTCGCACGCTGGATCGCAGGCAGCTTCTCCCACGCCGGTTGCGCACGCCTGGCCGCGGCAACGGCGGCATTGACGGTCGCCGCATCGCTGTCGGGGATACGCGCGAGCAACGCGCCGGTTGCCGGATTGGTCACCTCGATGGTGGCCGGGCTGTTCGCCGTGAAGGCGCCATCGATGTAGTTGGTGTATTCAGTACTCATCACGATTCCTTGATTGCCTGTTGTTGCTCAATTGCCCGCAGCGACCGTCCGGGTCAGCTTGCTGCCGACCTGTGCGGACACATATCCAAACCCCACGCCAGCCGCCCACGAGACGATGACGAACAGGATGCTTTCGTCGACCTTGCCGCCACTGCCGAAATACGTCGCGGCACCGAGGAACGCCGCCGGTGTGTAGGCCAGCAGTCGATGGTTGGCCATGAAAACGAGAACGAAGGCGAGCACGGCGACCAGCACGACCAGTGCGGCCAGTGCACCTCCGAAATAGCCGACACCGAACATCGTCAGCGCGGTCAGCAGCACGCCGGCGATGGCCGGCGGAAGAACCTGGCCGATGGCGGAAACACCGCCTCCAGCCGCGAAAAACGTCGCCCACGCGACAAAGCCGATCCACGGTATCAGCTTGAGCGCGGGCAGGCCGATGCTCAGGTAGACCCACAATCCGACGAGCACGGCGATCGAGAGCGCCAAAGCAGTCAAAGGTTTCATCGTGACCTCATTCGATGCATGCAGGAAAAGGCATGGGTTCGTCGCGCGTTCCCATGCTTGCCAGGGGCTTACCAGACGTAGGCGTACTTGAGGTTGAGGCTGTCGTTGACGCTGTGGTTTTCGCCGTCGATGGAAGTCGAATAGCGCAGCGTGATCGACTGGTTGTCGAAGGTGTGGAACATCACGCCCGCGCCACCATCGAGCGCCCATGCATCGGGCGCACCCTGGCGCCCATCCGTGGTTTCGTAGTCGAGGCCGATGAACGGCTCGATGCGCTTGTTCACGCGCCAGCCGAAGCGGTTGTTGGTGTGCCAGGTCAGGCCCGGCTTGAAGCCGCTGTCGCGCTTGCTCTGCCAGACGAAGCCCGCATCGCCGGTCCAGCCGAACGTGTCGTTGATGCGCCAGTCCCAGAACATGCTGGAAAGGTTCTTGAAGTTCGTATCGCTCACTTCATCGGTGCCAACCGGCATCTGCAGGAACGACTGGAAGCCGAGGGTGAGATTCGGCCGCGCCTTGTACCAGATCGCAAAACCGGTCATCGGATCGCCGATGCCGGAGATGTGGCGACTATCCGCATCCGCGGCCGACCGGTTGCGAACGGCGACTTCCGGGACGATCACTTCCCAGGCGACGCCGATCTTGCGATTCGATTCCGGCGACCAGAAACGCACGTACTTCGACAGGCCCGTGATCGCCTGCGAGCCGGAGCCATCGACGCGATCGCCGCTGCCGTTGAATGCGCGATCGTTCTCCTGGACCGTGGCGTATTGCACGAACACGTTGAAGGGTTCGAAGTCCACCGGCAGCTCGTACTCGTGCGGGCCGATCACATCGAACGTCGTCTGCGCCATCGCGCCGCCAGCAAATCCAAGCAACAGCGCCGCGACGACGCTGGCCTGCAAGATCCCGTGAGGCGCCCGCAGCGCCCTCGTTGAAACAGCCATCTTCTACCCTCCCGATTGGATGGATCCGCGCCGATCGAGAGGTCCTGCCCTCTTCTGTCGTCGTCGCGGCTCGTTTTTGACTGATCGGCGACGCTTGCCGCGTGCCAGTCACCCGCCATGACAATCGCAAGTCGCATGCCAGCCCCGCGGTCTTATGCCGCAGCGCAACACCCGAAAAACATAAACACATGCATTTCAAGACGATCGATCGCCGCGCGTGCTGATTTTCCGCAGCATGGAAAATTCGGCACTTCATCCCCGTGCGGGATCCGCAGTGGCATCCGTCGCAGGGCGATGGCGACAGGTGTCGCAATCGCGGCATCGCTGCGACACCTCGCGCTGCATCGGTGGACCGCCACCCGCGCGAACCGGCATGCGCACACGGTTCGACGGCCAGCCTGCCGCCCGCGCGGGGGCTGCATGATTCAAAGGCTGCGGGTCGCGGTGCGCGATACGGCCCATTGCGGCACAATTCGGGGTTCGCAACGGCCTTCTGCCGCGGCATCGCACTCGAATCCCATGACCCTGCAAGGCAACTACGAACAGATCGCGCTCAAGGACTACGCCGAACGCGCCTATCTCGACTACTCGATGTACGTCGTGCTCGACCGCGCGCTGCCGTTCATCGGCGACGGCCTCAAGCCGGTGCAGCGCCGCATCGTCTATGCGATGAGCGAGCTTGGCCTCGACGCAACCTCGAAGCCGAAGAAGTCGGCGCGCACGATCGGCGACGTGATCGGCAAGTTCCATCCACACGGCGACAGCGCCTGCTACGAGGCGATGGTGCTGATGGCACAGCCGTTCTCGTATCGCTATCCGCTGGTCAATGGACAGGGCAACTTCGGCTCGCAGGACGATCCGAAATCGTTCGCCGCAATGCGCTACACCGAATCCAGGCTGACGCCACTCGCCGAAGCCCTGCTCGAGGAACTCGGCCACGGCACGGTCGACTGGTCACCGAACTTCGACGGCACGCTGAAGGAGCCGGCGTGGCTTCCCGCCCGCGTCCCACACGTGCTGGTCAACGGCACGACCGGCATCGCGGTCGGCATGGCCACCGATATCCCGCCACACAATCTTCGCGAACTCGTCAGCGCCTGCATCCGCCTGCTCGACGATCCGGACGCGAGCATCGCGGACCTGTGCGAGCACGTGCTCGGCCCCGATTATCCGACCGCAGCCGAGATCATCACGTCGAAAAGCGACCTGCTGGCGATGTACACGAGCGGCAACGGCTCCGTTCGCGCGCGCGCGATCTACACGCGCGAGGACGGCAACATCGTCATCACCGCATTGCCGTACCAGGTCTCGCCATCGAAGATCATCGAGCAGCTCGCCGCGCAGATGCGCGCGAAAAAACTGCCGATGATCGAGGACCTGCGCGACGAATCGGACCACGAGAATCCGATCCGCCTCGTGCTGATCCCGCGCTCGAGCCGGATCGATGCCGACGAGATCATGCCGCATCTGTTCGCGACCACCGATCTCGAAAAAAGCTATCGCATCAATCTCAACATGATCGGCCTCGATGGCCGTCCGCAGGTCAAGAACCTCAGGCAGATCCTGGGCGAATGGCTGCGTTTCCGCACCGATACGGTCACGCGCCGACTTGAGCACCGGCTCGGCAAGGTCGAGCGTCGCCTGCACCTGCTCGAAGGTTTGCACATCGCCTACCTCAATCTCGATGAGGTGATCCGCATCGTGCGCACCGAGGACGAACCGCGCCCCGTGCTCATGAAGCGTTTCAACCTCAGCGAGGAACAGACCGACTACATCCTCGAAACGCGCCTGCGCCAGCTGGCGCGACTCGAGGAAATG
>JBEBXZ010000243.1:0-4545 GCA_040391335.1 Dokdonella fugitiva
GCCCGAATGTCGGCAAGTCGACATTGGTCAACCGCCTGCTCGGTGAGGATCGGGTCATCGTTTCCGAGGTGGCCGGGACCACGCGTGATTCGATCCGCATCCCGCTCGAGCGCGATGGAAAGAAGTACACCCTGATCGACACCGCCGGCGTGCGTCGCCGTTCGCGCATCGATGATGCCGTCGAGAAGTTCAGCGTGATCAAGACGCTGCAGTCGATCGATGCAGCGAACGTCGTCGTCATCCTGCTCGATGCGAACGAAGGTGTGACCGATCAGGATGCCGGACTCATTGGCCATGCGCTGGATGCAGGGCGTGCACTGGTGATCGCGGTGAACAAGTGGGATGGGCTCAAGCCGTATGATCGCGAGCAGTGCCGTGGTTCGCTGCAGCGCAAGCTCACGTTCGTCGAATGGGCACCACAGGTGACCCTGTCGGCCCTGCACGGCACCGGGATCGGCGAGCTCATGAAGCTCGTCAACCGCGCGCATGCGGCGGCCAACAAGAAGCTCACCGCATCGGATCTGACGCGGGCGCTCGAAGCGGCCTATGCGGCGTATCAGCCACCGCTGGTGCGTGGCCATTCGCCAAAGCTCAAGTATGCGCATCCGGGCGGCTCGAATCCGCCGACCATCGTGATCCACGGTGCGCGCACCAAGCATCTCGCGGAGTCCTATCGGCGCTATCTCGAGAACTTCTTCCGCAAGCGCTACAAGCTGGAAGGGACGCCGATCCGCATCGATTTCCGTGATGGCGAGAATCCTTACGCGGGCAAGAAGAACGTGCTGACCGAAGGCCAGCAGAAGCGTCGCCAGCGCATGATTCGCAACGCCAAGCGCGCCAAGAACTGAGGCGCGAAACGCAGGGGCGGATGCAATGGCTCGTGTTTCGGCGAATGACGCAGCGCTGACCATCGCCATCCTGGCGGGCGGTGGCGGAACGCGGCTCGGCGGTGTCGACAAGGGCCTGCATCTGCTCGATGGACGTCCGCTGATCGAGTGGGTGATCGAGGCCTTGCTGCATCCCGCACGCGAAAAATTGCTGATCGTCGCCAATCGCAATATCGACCGCTACGCCGATTACGCACCGGTTATCGTCGACTCAGGCGACGGCTATCGTGGCCCGCTCGCCGGCATCGCAGCCGCGCTGGCGCATTGCAAGACGCCATGGCTTTGCACCTTGCCGGTGGATTGTCCATATCCCGCCCCCGATCTGCTTGAACGCCTGCACGATGCCGCGCTCGCGCAGGGCGCGGAGGCGGTTGTCGCACACGATGGGGAACGACGCCAGCCATTGTTCGCTGTATATCGCCGCGAACTGGCGGGTGACGCACTGCAGGCGCTGGAAGAGGGACTTGGCGTCTGGAAGTGGCAGGATACGATGGGTGTTTTCGAACTCGTCCTGCCGCTTTCTCGCCGTCACTGGCTCAATCTGAATACGCCCGAGGATTTCGTGGCATTCACGGAGAACCCGCATGCAGGCGATTGATTTTCCGACGCAGCTTGGCGTCGACGAAGCACAGCAATGCGTGATCGCGCAGGCGCGGATACGGCGGCTGGCCGCCGAGCGCGTGGACCTGTCGTTCGCTCATGGGCGCGTGCTCGATCGCGACGTGCAGGCCATGCGTGATGTGCCGGCATTCGCCAATTCGGCGATGGATGGCTTCGCATTGCGTGGCGCCGATCTTCCGGGCGATCGCGACGTGCGCCTGCGCATCGTCGGCACGCGGCTTGCCGGCAACGGGGAGGCTGCTTCCATCGGTGCCGGCGAATGCCTGCGTATCACGACCGGAGCACCGGTGCCTGACGGTGCGGACAGTGTCGTGATCAAGGAGCGCGTGCGGGTTGATGGTGACTGGCTGGTTGTTTCACCGGGCGAAACCGCTGGCGCCCACGTGCGTCCGGCTGGCGAGGATTATCGGAGTGGTGAAACGGCGCTGCGCGCGGGCACTCGGCTGGGGGCGGGTGCGCTCGGAGTGCTCGCTTCGCTCGGCTTTGCCGACGTCGAGGTCGTGCGTCGGCCACGACTGGCATTGATCACGACCGGTGACGAACTGGTCCTGCCCGGAGCCGGGTGTGCGCCGGGACAGATCTACAACAGCAATGGCTACAGCCTGGCCGCGCTTGCGACCCAGGCGGGCGCGGAGTTGCTGCAGCGGGGTACGGATTCCACACGGCGTTTTTCACACTTGCGCGATGATCCGGCGGTGTTGCGCAGCGGTCTCCTCGATGCCGCGGAGCGCGCCGATGTGATCGTCACCTCGGGTGGCGTTTCGGCTGGCGAGGCCGATTTCCTGCCAGACCTGCTCGCCGAAATCGGGCGCGTACATTTCTGGAAGGTACGCATGCGCCCCGGCATGCCCTTGCTGTTCGGCGAAATCGGAAAAACCCTGGTGTTTGGTCTGCCAGGCAATCCGGTGTCGAGCATCGCGACTTTCCTCAACTTCGTGTGTCCCGCACTGGCTGCCCTGCAGGGTGTCGCGGAACCGCGCCCAGGCGTCGTATATGCGCGACTGGCGGAAGCGATCCACAAGCGGCACGATCGCACCGAATTCCTGCGCGCGCGGCTCGAGTCACGCGACGATGGAACACTGGCGGTCAGTGCCCTCCCCAAGCAGGGATCCGGCATGCTGCGTGGCGTGGTCGAGGCGAATGCACTGATCGTCGTCGCCGAGCAGGCACGTGAACTGGCAACGGGCAGCGTCGTGCCCGTGCTGCCATTGCCCATGCCGTCCTGAGTCCCGATATCGGTTCCCACAGGATGCGGATCGCGCATCGAGACGCAGCAGGCGGGCAGGGTTCTCTTTGGTCCGCATTGATTGCTTTCCCCGATTCTCCGGCCGGTAGACGTTGATGAGTCCAATCATCCCCGCAGATGTTTCCATCGAGATCGATCCTGCTGATGCCCTCGTGCGCCAGCGTGCCGGTGCGATTCTCATTGACGTGCGCGAAGACGATGAACGTGCCGCTGGGCAGGCGGCCGGCGCGGTCGGTATCGTCGGCGCCGAGTTGGCCAGTCGCATCGCGGATATCGCGCCGGAACGCGACCGCGAGATCCTCACGATCTGCGCGAGCGGCAAGCGCTCGCTGCTTGCGCGGGATGCGCTGCTTGCCCTCGGCTATGCGCATGTCCATTCGGTGCGCGGCGGTTTCCAGCGCTGGCGCAGCGAACGGTTGCCGCTCGCCGAGGGCGAACTCGATGCCGATTCCGCCGAACGTTACGCGCGGCATCTCGTGTTGCCCGAAGTCGGTATCAAGGGACAGCAGCGCCTTTCCGCCGCGCGCATCGCGATGATCGGAGCGGGTGGACTCGGTGCGCCGGGTGCGCTGTATCTGGCGGCGGCCGGCATTGGTCGCCTGACCCTGATCGATGACGATCGCGTCGAGCGGTCGAACCTGCAGCGCCAGATCATCCATGCCGAGGCGCGCATCGGCATGCACAAGACCGAATCGGCGCGCGTGGCGCTGGCTGCACTGAATCCCCGCCTGCAGATCGAGACGCGCACGCTGCGCCTGGATGCCTCGAACGTCGAAGCGTTGCTGGCCGGGCACGACGTCGTCATCGATGGCGCGGACAATTTCCCGACACGCTATCTGGTCGATGCAGCCTGTCGCAGATTGGGTATGCCGTGGGTATATGGCGCCGTGCATCGCTTTACCGGGCAGGTCAGCGTGTTCGATCCGCGCCGCATCGATTCGCCGTGCTACCGCTGCCTGTTCCCGGAACCACCCTCGGCGGCCGATGCGCCGAACTGCAGCGAGGCCGGTGTGCTCGGCGTGCTGCCCGGTACGATCGGACTGTTGCAGGCAACCGAGGCGATCAAGCTCGTGCTCGGCACGGGCCGGCCATTGGTCGGACGCCTGCTCTGCTACGACGCAATGGCTGCGACATTCCGCGAGCTGGCCTTGTCGCGCGATCCAGGATGCCCGGGTTGTGCCGAGGGTGTGCGTTTCGAGGGTTACACCGATATCGCGGCCTTCTGCTCAGGCTGAAAGGCCGAGCGTTGTCGTCGATCGGACTATCGCCGTTCGACAGGTTGCGCAGGGCTGCACATGGATCGATCGTCCGCGATTGCGTTTGCAAGCCAGGCGGCTTATCGCATCAGCCCGAGTGAAAAACGGAGCGGCCCGCAGGCCGCTCCGTTTGATCACCATCGAACAGCCGCTATCGCTTACGGACGAACCGCTATCGGCATCTGCAGCCGCGGCAAGGTGCTGTCCGTGGCATCCAGTTGCAGGCGTCCGAAATTCCATGCTCCCGAGGCAAGCAGGGAACCGGTAATCGTCACGCTGATCGTCTGGGTACCTCCTGCGGCAATCGAGAAATTGCCCGGAGTTACCACCGCGCTTCCGCTGGGCAGTCCGGTAATGCTGAGGTCATAGGTCGTCGACGTTGCCAGTGCATTGCTGACCGTGCGCGTGAACGTGCAGGTCGTGGCGCACGCTCCCAGCGCCATGCTGGCCAGGTTCAGGCTAGACAGCGTGCCGCCGCTGGCAGGGTTGGCGGCGACGAAGTTTGCATTGGTTTCGTCGAGCAGCAAGCCGCTGC
>JBEBXZ010000244.1:0-4544 GCA_040391335.1 Dokdonella fugitiva
GCAAGCTGGCGCAGCACATAGGGCAGGATGCCGCCATGCCGGAAGAACTCGCGTTCCTTCGGCGTGGCAATCAGCACGTTGACCTTGAACTCCTTGCGGCTGCCATCGGGCGCAGTGGCGGTGACCCGGGCTTCCTTCGCCGCGCCATCTTCAAGGCCGGTGATGTCGAAACGCTCATGCCCGGTCAGGCCAAGGCTCGCTGCATTTTGTCCTTCCTGGAACTGGCACGGCAGTACGCCCATGCCGACCAGGTTCGAGCGATGGATGCGCTCGAAGCTTTCGGCGATCACCGCTTTCACGCCGAGCAGCAAGGTGCCTTTCGCTGCCCAGTCGCGCGAGGAGCCCGTGCCGTATTCCTTGCCGGCCAGCACCACGAGCGGCGTGCCCTCCGCCTTGTAGCGCATCGCCGCGTCATAGATCGCGAGCTGTTCGCCTGAAGGAATATGCAGCGTATAGCCGCCTTCGACGCCGTTGAGCATCAGGTTCCTGATGCGGATATTGGCAAATGTTCCGCGCACCATGACGTCGTCGTTGCCGCGGCGCGAGCCGTAGGAATTGAAATCCTTTGGTGCGACATCGCGCGAAATCAGGTAGCGCCCGGCCGGCGAATCCTTCTTGATCGATCCGGCAGGCGAGATGTGGTCGGTCGTGATCGAATCGCCGAACAGGCCGAGCACGCTCGCGCCGTGGATGTCGTCGATCGTGCCGACCTGCATCGTCATGCCGGCGAAGTAGGGCGGATTCTTCACATAGGTCGAATCGTCCCAGAGATACTGGTTGCCATCCGGCGACGCGATGCTGTTCCAGCGCGAATCGCCCTTGAATACATCGGCATAGTTCTTTTCGAACATGGCCGGATTGATCGCGCCGGCGATCGTCTCGCTGATCTCGTGATTGGATGGCCAGATGTCCCTGAGATAGACCGGCTGGCCATCGTTGCCGATGCCAAGCGGGTCTGTTTCAAGGTCGATATCCAGCGTGCCGGCCAGCGCATAGGCGACCACGAGCGGTGGCGAGGCGAGATAGTTCATCTTGACCTCGGGATGCACGCGGCCCTCGAAGTTGCGATTGCCCGACAACACCGCAGCCACGGCGAGATCGCCTTCCGCGATGCCCTTGCTGATCTCGGTATGCAGCGGACCGGAATTGCCGATGCAGGTCGTGCAGCCATAGCCGACGAGGTAGTAGCCGATCTTCTCGAGCTCCTTGAGCAGGCCGGTTTTCTCCAGGTAGTCGGTGACCACGAGCGAGCCGGGGGCGAGCGAGGTCTTGACCCAAGGCTTCGCCGCCAGGCCGCGCGCTGAGGCTTTCTGCGCGAGCAGGCCGGCAGCGAGCATCACGGCGGGATTGGAGGTGTTGGTGCAGGAGGTGATCGCCGCGATCACCACCGAACCGTCGCGCAGCGTGAAGCCCACGCCGTCCTTTTCCACGATCACCGAACCATTGCCGATCACATTGGCGGGATTGCCGATGGCCGCCGCGCCGCCTTCGTTGGCAAAGTCATCGGTCGCCATGTTCTTCGGCTTGCGGTTGGCGGTCAGCGGGCCGAGCGCAGCGTGGAAACTCTTGCCGACGTCACCGAGCAGCACGCGATCCTGCGGACGCTTCGGGCCGGCCATCGATGGGCGAACCTCGGTCAGGTCGAGTTCGAGCGTTGCGCTGAATTCAGCATGTGGCGAGGTTTCGTCGTGCCAAAGCTCCTGCGCCTTCGCATAGGCTTCGACGAGTGCAATCTGCGCCTCGCTGCGACCGGACAGGCGCAGATACCTGATCGCCTCCGCATCGACCGGAAAGATGCCGCAGGTCGCGCCGTATTCGGGTGCCATGTTCGCGATCGTCGCGCGATCGGCGAGGGGCAGGTGCTTGAGGCCGCTGCCGTAGAACTCGACGAATTTGCCGACCACGCCATGCGCGCGCAGCATCTGGGTCACGGTCAGCACGAGGTCGGTGGCGGTCGTGCCTTCAGGCAATTTGCCGCTGAGCTTGAAGCCCACGACTTGTGGAATCAGCATCGAAGAAGGCTGGCCAAGCATCGCCGCTTCGGCCTCGATGCCGCCGACGCCCCAGCCGAGCACGCCGAGCCCGTTGATCATCGTCGTATGCGAATCGGTGCCGAACACGGTGTCCGGATACGCCCATTCCGCGCCGTCCTTCACGCTGGTCATGACCACGCGGGCGAGATGTTCCAGGTTCACCTGGTGCACGATGCCGGTGCGTGGCGGCACGACCTTGAAGTTGTTGAAGGCCTTCTGGCCCCAGCGCAGGAAGGCATAGCGTTCCTGGTTGCGCTCGAACTCGATCTCGACGTTCTTCTCGAGCGCATCCGCGCTGCCGTAGGCATCGACCTGCACGGAATGGTCGATCACCAGTTCGGCCGGTGCGAGCGGATTGATCTTCGTCGGGTCGCCGCCGAGCGAGACCATCGCGTCGCGCATCGCGGCCAGGTCGACCACGCAGGGCACGCCGGTGAAATCCTGCAGCACGACGCGCGCCGGCATGAAGGAGATCTCGGTGTCCGATTCGGCTTTCGCGTGCCAGTCGGCGACCGCCGCGATTTCCTTGTCGGTGACGTTGACGCCGTCTTCGTGCCGCAACAGGTTTTCGAGCAGGATCTTCATCGAGTAGGGCAGGCGCTTCAGATCGAAGCGATGGCCCAGCCTGGCGAGGCTCGCATACTGATACTGGCGGCCGTTGACGGTGAGAATGTCGCGGGTGGCGAATGAGTCTTTCATGACGAACTCCTGGCGTGAGGCGATGGATATCGACTTGAGTATGGACGACCAAGTATGTATGATTCATGCATACTTTTCATGAGGATCTGCCCATGGAAGCGATCGTCGCGGAACGCGGACAGATTACCCTGCCGAAGGCGGTGCGTGATGCGCTGGGCCTGACCAAGGGCACCACGTTGAAGGTCGAACTCGATGGCGGCCGCATCATCCTGCGCAAGGACGTGAGCGAGGCGCTGCGCAAGGTGCGCGGCAGGTTCAAGCTCGTCGACGGCTTGCGCACGACCGACGAAGCGATGCGCACGCAGCGCAATCGCGGCGAAAGTTCCGGATCATGATCGCCCTCGATTCCTCGGTGCTGATCGACGTGCTGATCGGCGATCCTTCGTATGCCGAAGCGTCCGAACAATGCATTGCCGATGCGCTCGCCCGCGATGATGTGGTCGTCTGCGACGCCGTGGTCGCCGAAGTGCAGGCGCTGCTCGATACCGCCGACAGCCTCATGGAAGTCCTCACCTCGCTCGGCATCCGCTACGAGGCGACGCAGGAGGCGGCGGCGATGCGTGCCGGACACATGAACAAGCGTTTTCGTTCGCGCGGTGGCCAGCGCGAGCGCGTCGTCGCCGATTTCCTGATTGGTGCGCACGCCTTGCTCCAGTGCGATGGCCTGATCACCCGTGACGATCGATTCTTTCGCGACTATTTCAAGGGCCTGAAGCTGATCGTGCCGCATCTGCCCTGAATCCCGATTTCCCGTTTTTCCTCCGGAGAGTTTCATGCTGCAAGCCTACCGCCAACATGTTGCCGAACGCGCCGCGCTCGGCATCCCGCCGCTGCCTCTTTCTCCCCGGCAGACCGCCGATGTGATCGAGTTGCTGAAGGCGCCGCCAGCCGGCGAGGAAGCCTTTCTTGTCGACCTCATCACGAACCGTGTGCCGGCTGGTGTCGATGACGCCGCCAAGGTCAAGGCCTCGTACCTGGCCGCGGTTGCCTTCGGCACCGAGAAATGCGCGCTGCTCACGCGCGAGCGCGCGACCGAACTGCTCGGCACGATGCTCGGCGGCTACAACGTGCATCCCTTGATCGAACTGCTCGACGACGCACTCGTCGGCGCGATTGCGGCGAACGCTCTGAAGAACACGCTGCTCGTGTTCGATGCGTTCCACGACGTGCAGGAAAAGGCCGGCAAGGGCAACGCGAATGCCAGGGTGGTGCTGCGGAGCTGGGCGGATGCCGAGTGGTTCACGAGCCGCCCCGAAGTGCCCGAGAGCCTGACCGTCACCGTATTCAAGGTGACCGGCGAGACGAATACCGACGATCTTTCGCCGGCCCCGGACGCGACGACGCGCCCGGATATCCCGCTGCACGCGCTGGCGATGCTGAAGAACACGCGCGACGGCATCACGCCGGAGGAAGACGGCAAGCGCGGCCCGGTGAAGTTCATCGAATCGCTGAAGGACAAGGGGCACCTGGTCGCCTATGTCGGTGACGTGGTCGGTACCGGTTCGAGCCGCAAGTCGGCGACCAATTCGGTGCTCTGGTTCACTGGCGAGGACATTCCGTTCATCCCGAACAAGCGCTTCGGCGGCGTCTGCCTCGGCGCCAAGATCGCACCGATCTTCTACAACACGATGGAAGACGCCGGCGCGCTGCCGATCGAGCTCGACGTTTCCAAGATGGAAATGGGCGACGTCGTTGAACTGCGCCCCTACGAAGGCAAGGCCCTGAAGAACGGCGAAGTCATCGCTGAATTCGAAGTGAAGTCCGACGTGCTGTTCGACGAAGTGCGCGCCGGTGGCCGCATTCCGCTGATCA
>JBEBXZ010000245.1:0-4488 GCA_040391335.1 Dokdonella fugitiva
CAGGACTGAAGCTGGACGTCGTCGCCACTGACACCCTGGTCGACATCGTAGAGGAGGGCTTCGATGCGGGAATTCGCTTCGGTGAACGTCTTTCGCAGGACATGATTGCGGTTCGAATCAAGTCGAAGTTTCGTTTTACTGTGGTCGGTTCGCCGGCTTATTTCGAAGGCAAGCAGGTTCCCAAGGCGCCGCATGATCTGCAAAATCACACGTGCATTCGCTATGCTTTTCCGAGCGGAACAATTTTTAATTGGGAGTTCGCAAAGAATGGAAAGATGGTCCAAGTCGAAATCAAGGGTCCCTTGACCGTCGATAGCCAGGAACTGATGGCGGATGCCGCAGCACGAGGCTTGGGCCTTGCGTATGTCTGGGAGGATCGGGCAGCACCTTATCTAAGAGACGGCCGACTCAAATCCTGCCTCGAAGACTGGTGTTCCGTTGAAGAGGGGCTCTTTCTCTATTTCCCGAGCCGCAGGCATCAGTCAGCTGGGCTTAGAGCCCTGATCGAGGCGATGAAGGCATAGGCTTGGCTCGCCGCGACGGGATACAACATGTGGGCGGGCGTCCACCATGCTGGCTATTCATGGTCCGAAGAGGCTCCGATCTTTCTGCTGCTGTTCCTCGTTCCTCTCGCGGTGGCCTGGTTCATCGACTCGCGGCCGCGATGATCCGCGTCGTGGCGGCCGCGAGTTGGCGCTGGCCCCTGGGGAGAGCCCGGCGCCAACCTTACTTCTACGCCGTTTCCGATCCGGCCACCCTCAGAACAAACTCCCGTGCCGCCCAATCCAGGAACACCCGCACCCGAGGAGAAAGTTGACGGCTGCGCGGGTAGAGCAGCGAAACAGGTACCGATGGCGGCGGGTGGTCCGGCAGGATCAGCACCAGCGTGCCCCGCTTGAGATCCTCCTCGACGTGGAAGCGCGGAACCTGCGCCAACCCGAGTCCAAGGCGAATGCCGGCGAGGTAGCTCTCGGTGCCGGTCACCGACAGCGTGCTTGGCAGAGAGACTGTGCGCAGTTCGGTGCCCTCTCGACCGAATTCCAATGGGGTGACCGCGCCGGTAGTCAGGGAGCGCAGCCCGACGGCGCGATGGCCGGCCAGATCGTCGATGCCTGAAGGATGGCCGAATTTCTCCAGGTATCCGGGCGTTGCGCAGGTGAGGCGTTCCAGGACCGCCACTTGGCGCGCCGACAGGTCGCTGTCGCGCAACTGCCCCCAGCGCAGCGCGCAGTCCACGCCCTCCTGCACCAGGTCCACCCAGCGGTCGCTCTCGCTCATCGACAGCTCGATGTCCGGGTATCGGGCCAGGAAGTCCGGCAAGCCCGGCAGCAGGAAATGGCGCGCCAGCGTGCCCTGGACTTCGATGCGCAGCAAGCCCTTGGGCAGCGCGCCGCTGAATGCGCCTTCGGCATCCTCGATGTCATCGAGGATGGCCACACAGCGCCGATAGTAGGCCTCGCCGTCCAGTGTCGGCTTGACCACGCGCGTGGTGCGCTGCAGCAGCCGCACCCCGAGCCGCGTCTCGAGGTTGCGGATCGCCGTCGTGACCGTGGAGCGCGGGACCTCCATGTCGTGCGCCGCCACCGTGAAGCTGCGGCGCTCGACGATCCGTATGAAGAGTTGCATGACATCCAATCGATCCACGGTCGTTCCTTTTGTTCGTTCTCATGGAACAGTGATGGCAATCGTAGGAGGATTATCTATTTCTTTCCAGCGCGCATAGTTCATTTATCCGCTGCATTTGGCGGCAACCCACCGGAGAAAGCACATGAGCAATACCGAAAGAAAAGTCGCCCTCGTCACGGGCGCCTCGCGCGGCATCGGCGCAGCCATCGCCCGCCGCCTGGCTAAAGATGGCTTCAACATCGTCGTCAACTACGCGGGCAGCACGGCCGAAGCAGAAGCCCTCGTCACGGAGATCGAGAAGGCCGGTGGCCGCGCGGTCACCGCCAAGGCGGACGTCAGCGACGCCGGCGCCGTTGCGCGGATGTTCGACGCCGCGGAGGCCGCCTACGGGGGCATCGACGTGCTGGTCAACAACGCCGGCATCATGAAGCTCGCAAGCCTCGCCGAGAGCGACGACGCCCTGTTCGACAGCCAGGTCGCGATCAATCTGAAGGGGACTTTCAACACCCTGCGTCAGGCCTCCCGCCGCCTGCGCGACGGTGGCCGCATCGTCAACTTCTCGACCAGCGTGGTTGGGCTGCGCCTTGAGACCTACGGCGTCTACGCCGCAACCAAGGCGGCGGTCGAGACGCTGACCGCCATCCTGGCCAAGGAACTGCGCGGCCGCTCGATCACCGTCAACGCCGTCGCCCCCGGCCCCACCGCCACGGCGCTATTCCTCAACGGCAAGTCGCCCGAGTTGATCGAACGCATGTCGAAGATGAACCCGCTGGAGCGGCTCGGCACGCCGGAAGACATCGCCGCGGCAGTGGCCTTTCTCGTCGGCCCCGATGGTGGCTGGGTCAACGCCCAGGTGCTGCGCGCCAACGGCGGCATGGTCTGAGCCCTGCGGCCCCCTTCACGGCAAACACTTCAGGAGAATCGTCATGAGCAAGATCATTCTGGTGACCGGCGCATCCAGCGGCTTCGGCCGCCTGAGCGCCGAAGCGCTCGCCCGGGCCGGCCATACCGTCTACGCCTCGATGCGCGACACCGCCGGCCGCAACGCCGGCAACGCTGCGCAGATCGCGGCCTTCTCGAAAGACAACGATGTCGACCTGCGCACGGTCGACCTGGACGTGCAATCGCAGGATTCGGCCAACGCCGCCATCGCTGAGATAGTCGCCAACAGCGGGCGTCTGGATGTGGTGATACACAACGCCGGTCACATGGCCTTCGGCCCCGCCGAAGCTTTCACCGCCGAGCAGTTCGCGCAGCTGTACGACATCAATGTGCTCGGCGCGCAACGGGTCAACCGTGCGGCGCTGCCGCAGCTTCGCAAGCAGAAGCAAGGGTTGCTGGTGTGGGTGTCGAGCAGCAGTTCCGCCGGCGGTACGCCGCCATACTTGGCACCTTACTTCGCGGCCAAGGCCGGCATGGATGCGATGGCGGTGCAATATGCGCGCGAGTTGTCGCGTTGGGGCATCGAGGCCTCGATCATCGTGCCGGGCGCGTTCACCAAGGGCACCAACCACTTCGCCCATTCTGGTGTGCCCGCCGATGCCGCGCGCGCAGCCGAGTACGAGGCGGGTCCGTATGCGGGATTCGGCGAGGAGGTGCAGAACGCCTTCGCCGAGATCGTGCCCGAGGACGCAGATGTTGCGGCGGTCGCCGACGCCATCGTTGAAGTCGTCGGCACCCCGTTCGGCAAGCGTCCGTTCCGCGTGCACATCGACCCGGCCCAGGACGGTGCCGATGTTGGCTTCACTGTGCTCGACCGGCTGCGCGCCGAGATGCTGCACAGGGTTGGTCTCTCGGACCTGCTGAAGCCACGGGTGCTGACGTGATCAACCTTGGAGTTCGGACATGAAACAGACCAGATACGCATTCATCATCAAGGCACCCGGATATCGCCGTACCACGCACACAGCGCACATGGAGTCACCCGCGTTCGGCGCCGAATTCATCGGTGTGGATGACTTTGCCGAGGCTTTGGCCGCCGCCGAAGTGCTCGCCGCTGCGGGCACTCAGATCATCGAGCTGTGCGGGGCCTTCTCGACGCAGGAGGCAACGAAGTTGCGACGCCGCTTTCCGGACTGCGACATCGGACGCGTGACTTATCCATAAGGGGCATCCAGCCTGGCTGTGTCGACTTTTTCCATCAATCAATCCATTGGACTAATCATGAAATACAAAACTCTGGGCAACACCGGCCTGCTCGTTTCCCGCCTATGCCTGGGCACCATGACGTTTGGCGACGGCAGCGGTATTTACAAGCATATTGGAAGCTCCGGCCAGAAGGATGCCGACGAGCTGGTCAAGGCGGCGCTGGACGCAGGCGTCAATTTCTTCGACACCGCTGACGTCTACTCTGGCGGCGTCAGTGAGGAAGTGCTTGGACAGTCCTTCAAGAACCTCGGCATCGCGCGCAAGGACTTCGTGCTCGCGACCAAGGTTTACAGCCGCATGGGCGAGGGGCGCAACGATGTGGGCGCATCGCGCGGCCACATCATGGATGCGGTCGAAGCCAGCCTGAAGCGCCTTCAGACTGACCATATCGACCTGTACCAGATCCACGCCAACGATGCGATCACGCCGGTTGAAGAGACGCTGCGCGCGCTCGATGACCTGGTCACCCAGGGCAAGGTCCGCTACATCGGCGTCTCGAACTGGCAAGCCTGGAAGATCGCGCGCGCTCTGGGCATCTCCGAGCGCAAGGACCTGGCGCGCTTCGAGACCCTGCAGGCCTACTACTCGATCGCCGGCCGCGATCTCGAGCGCGAACTGGGCCCATTGCTGGAGGCGGAGAAGATGGGGCTGCTCGTCTGGAGCCCGCTGGCTGGCGGCCTGATGTCCGGCAAGTTCAATCGCCACAATCAGAAG
>JBEBXZ010000246.1:0-4487 GCA_040391335.1 Dokdonella fugitiva
GTCAGTGACCTTGGCGATCGTCTCGTGGATCTGCCGGCGCAGCGTTTTCTGGCCCGCATCAAGAACCGCTGGATCGACCTCGGGATGATCCGGCTGCGCGACATGTGCATGCAGATCCCGCCACAGGCGCTTGAGGAAACGCGACATGCCCTCGACACCCGCTTCATTCCATTCCAGCGACTGATCCGGCGGTGCGGCGAACATCGAGAACAGGCGCACCGTGTCGGCGCCGAACTTGTCGACCATCGCCTGCGGATCGACGCCGTTGTTCTTCGACTTCGACATCTTCTCGATGCCGCCGATCGAAACCGGCTGGCCATCGGCTTTCAGCAATGCGCCGATCACGCGCCCCTTGTCATCGCGCGTGACTTCGACATCGGCCGGATTGAACCATACCTTGTTGCCGTCCGTCGCTTCGCGATAGTAGGTCTCGGCCACCACCATGCCCTGGCACAGCAGGTTGATCGCCGGCTCATCGGTGCTGACGAAACCTTCGTCGCGCAACAGCTTGTGATAGAAGCGGAAGTACAGCAGATGCAGGATCGCGTGCTCGATGCCGCCGATGTACTGGTCGACCGGCGCCCAGTAGTTCGCGCGCCCATCGACGATATCCGGCGCGCCCGGCGACGCGTAGCGCGCGTAGTACCAGCTCGATTCCATGAAGGTATCGAAGGTGTCGGTCTCGCGCTCGGCCGGGCTGCCATCGACCGGGCTGACCGTCTTGCGCCATTCCGGATCGGCCTTGATCGGCGACTGCACGCCGGAAAACGCCACGTCCTCGGGCAGCACGACCGGAAGCTGGTCATCCGGCACCGGATGCGCCTTGCCATCCTTGTCGTAGATCACCGGAATCGGGCAACCCCAGTAGCGCTGGCGGGAAACACCCCAGTCGCGCAGGCGGAAATTCACCTTGCGCGTACCGATCCCGACATTCTCGAAATGCGTGGCCAGCGCATCGAAAGCGCCGCGGAAATCGAGGCCGTCGTACTCGCCGGAATTCACCAGCGTGCCATATTCGGTGTACGCGCCCTCGGTGATGACCTTGTCTTCAAACTCGGACAAGACATCGATGACCGCCGAAGCTTCGGCCACATCGATCGCACGACTCTCGCCCAGCGCCGCACTCATCGGATCGGTGTTGTTGTGCGCATCGCGACCCAGTTCGCGGATCGCATCGCGCACGCCCGGCGGCACGATGACGATCTGGATCAACAGGTCGTACCTGGTCGCGAACTCCCAGTCGCGCTGGTCGTGCGCCGGCACCGCCATCACGGCACCGGTGCCGTAGTTCATCAGGACGAAGTTCGCGACCCACACCGGCACATACTCGCCAGTGATCGGATGGATGGCCTTGATGCCGGTATCGACGCCCTTCTTTTCCTGCGTCTCGATATCCGCTTCGGCCGTGCCGCCGCGACGGCATTCCTCGATAAACGCCGCCACTTCGGGGCGTGATTGCGCAGCCTTGAGCGCAAGCGGATGCTCGGCTGCCACGGAAAGGAAAGTCACGCCCATCAGCGTATCCGGACGCGTCGTGAATACCGTCACCGCTTCCGTCTCGCCCTCTACGGCGAACTGGATTTCCAGACCTTCCGAGCGACCGATCCAGTTGCGCTGCATCGTCTTGACCGAATCCGGCCAGCCCGGCAGCGTGTCCAGTCCATCGAGCAATTCCTGCGCGTAGGCGGTGATCTTGAGGAACCACTGCGGGATCTCGCGCTTTTCAACGAGCGCACCCGAACGCCAGCCGCGACCATCGATCACCTGCTCGTTGGCGAGTACGGTCTGATCGACCGGATCCCAGTTGACGATCGAGTTCTTCCTGTAGACCAGGCCCTTGCGCATGAGTCGCGTGAACATGCGTTGCTCGTGCTCGTAGTACTCGGGCCTGCAGGTCGTGACCTCGCGCGACCAGTCGTAGACGAAACCGAGCCGCTTGAGCTGGCCGCGCATGTGGTCGATGTTGGCGTAGGTCCACTGCGCCGGCGCGACCTTGTTCTTGATCGCCGCATTTTCAGCCGGCAAGCCAAACGCATCCCAGCACATCGGCTGCAGCACGTTCTTGCCAAGCATGCGCTGATAGCGGCTGATGACATCGCCGATCGTGTAGTTGCGTACGTGCCCCATATGCATGGAGCCGCTCGGATACATGAACATCGACAGGCAGTAGAACTTCTCCTTCGAGTCGTCCTCCTTCACCGCGAAGGCGCGCGTGGTATTCCAGTAGTCCTGCGCGGCAGCTTCGATGGCCTGCGGATCGTAGATTTCTTGCGTCATGGTTCAAGTCCGCACAAAGGCGGCCGGGCAGCGAAAAAAGTGTGCCAGCGTAGCGCAGCCGCACGTGGACGCCAAATGTTGGCGTGCGCAAAGGTCAGAACCGCATCGACCGGCAATGAGAAAGCTTTCAGCGACAGCGGCGCGCCCGATCGGCTGGGTTGGACTCGTTGCGGCGACGTCGTTCTGACGTGCATTCGAGCCAGAACCACGTAGCAGTTCGGCTCGGGTTCTGGCAGTTAGCCGCTACAAGCGACGTTTGCACAACCCGTACGCTCTAACGTACGATAACTCGGCAATTCTGGAGCCCGTCATGACCACCCTCTCTGCCAGCGACGCCCGCGCCAACCTCTATCGCCTCATGGATCAGGTGGCCGAATCGCACGAGCCTATTGTCATTTCGGGCAAGCGCAGCAATTCCGTCCTCATCGCCGAGGAGGATTGGGCGGCTATTCAAGAGACGTTGTTCTTGCTGTCGGTACCTGGCATGCGAGAGTCGATCAGGGCCGGAATGACTGAGCCGCCAGACTCCTGCACCACGGAACTTGACTGGTGAGTTGGCGTGTCGTCTTCACCAGGCAGTCTCAAAAAGACGCATACAACCTCGCATCTTCGGGACTCAAGCAAAAAGCTCAGACACTCTTGTCAGTTCTCGCAGAAAACCCTTTTCAAACACCGCCGCCCTACGAGAAGCTGGTCGGAGATCTGACGGGAGCTTACTCAAGGCGTATCAACATCCAGCATCGGCTGGTGTACCAGGTACTGGAAGCCGAACACACCGTCAAAGTGCTGCGCATGTGGACGCACTACGAGTAGCAATCGACGATGACTCAGCGACCCCGCTTACGCTGGAATCACATCACTCGAATTGTGCTGCCTGCAGCGGTCGTGCTGGCCGTCATCCTTGCCTTCCCGGTGATCGCGGGAAAGATCAAAGATCGCCAAGAGATTGCCGACGCGCGCTATGCGGAAATGAAACGCGCCTACGACGCGCAGCTAACGCCCTGCGAACGGGAAGCTTTGCTGGAGGAGCGACTGGCGCCTGATCCCGGAGAAATTGGCATCTACATCCTGCCAACATTCTCTGATGCTCAAGTGTTCAAGGTTTCGCGACGTAACGTAAGTCACTACTCCGGTGACCCAGCGATGCTCGAGTTCCATCGTCCTCCGCCCGCAAGTCCCTCGGCGTACCATTCGGCCGTTGCGCGACTCGCCTCGGCCAATGTGGAATTTGAACCATATCCCGCAATCAATCCGTCGTTCGCCGGGCGGATATTCGAATTCCTCCAGACCGAGATTGATAACGCCAACAGCCCGCATCGCTCAGGCCTCGACGGCATTGTGTATCAATTCGTCCACGGGAAATCCTGCGCCGAAACGTGGTCGCCAGAACCTGAAACACGCGCAGCCAAGTTGGCCGAACTGGTCGAGAACCTTGCCCGACTCAGCAACACTCCCGCTGACCAAAGAAGTGAAGTAGCAATACAAATGCGCAATCTTCTCGACGAACTGGACGCCCAAAAACGCGAGTTTGGACCGTGAAATCAACTGATAGCCAACATGAAGTGAAACGACGAAATGACCCGCGTGTATGAAATATCAGACTTCCCGCTTGAACCTGTCGATCATCTGGGGCGCTCGTCGTCTGTCGGGGATGAGGCCAAGATCATCGAGATTCCTGATACTGGATTTCATGGATTCGATGCCATCGCGCGAAAACGCTACGCAGCACTGAAGGACCGAATCCTGCCCATCACGGAGTTCGATGAGAGTGGCCACGCGGTCTTCTGGATCTGGTACACCGCCACATCTGACGTCATCGGCAGCACGGACGATCCCGCAAGTACCGGCGCACGGCGATCGCACGGCTTTTGTTTCGATCCCAGAGATCTTGAGCGTGTGTGATGCGTACGACTGGAATGTCGGCGCTGGCTGCCACAACGTAGCGCCCAGCATCCCACCAGAACCAATGGCACATGCGGAAATCGTTAATACGATGACTTCCGAATCAGCTTCAAGTAATGAATCTTAAAAAACCGTTTGTTTGCTGAGATTCAGCTTTGATCGCTCATCATCTGTCCTGCAACGTTTGGTGAAACTCCCTCCCCTGAGTAAATCCCACGTCTGCGCTGTGCGTGAGCACCGCAATCACGGTTGATTATCTAGCTAAGGAAAGCCACACGATTCGGGCCTGGTGAAAACCGGGCCCGAAT
>JBEBXZ010000247.1:0-4486 GCA_040391335.1 Dokdonella fugitiva
CGCGGCCGGCGCCCTGCACGTAGTGACGCGCCTGCACCTGGCGCACCGCGTCGATGCGGTCGCGGATGATCGCCGCACGCTCGAATTGCAGTGCGCCGCTGGCCTGCTCCATCTGCGCGATCAGTTCGTCGAGCAAGGCATTGCTCTTGCCTTCGAGGAACATCGCCGCGTGCCGCACGCTCGTCTGGTAATCGGCCACGGCGATGAAATCGACGCACGGCGCGCTGCAGCGACCGATCTGGTACTGCAGGCAGGGCCGCGAGCGATTTTTGAAATAGCTGTCCTCGCAGTTGCGGATGCGAAACAGCTTCTGCAGCAGGCCCAGGGTCTCGCGCACCGCGATCGCGCTCGGATACGGGCCGAAATAGCGTCCGCCACCATTGCGTGCGCCACGATGGAATGCGAGCCGCGGATAGTCGCCCGGCGTCAGGTGGATATATGGATAACTCTTGTCGTCGCGCAGCAGGATGTTGTAGCGCGGCCGCAGGGTCTTGATCAGCTGCGCCTCGAGCAGCAGCGCTTCGGCCTCGGTGCGCGTCAAGGTGACGTCGATGCGCGCGATCTGCGCGACCATCGCGGCGATGCGCGGCTCCATGCGCGGCTTGAGGAAATAGCTGCCGACGCGCTTCTTGAGATTCCCGGCCTTGCCGACGTACAGCAACTCGTCGCCGGCACCCATCATGCGATAGACGCCCGGCGCGCTGCTCAGATTGCCGACGAAGGACTTGCCGTCGAAAGGAAGTGCTTGTTGCATGATCCCGATTGTCGCCCGGATGGCCGGCAACGCCTACCCTGCGCAGAGCCAGGCGGCCATCTCGTGGCTGGCGACGTGAAGCGGCCGGCTATTCGCCGATACCGATCCGCCTGGCGATGCCACTGGCCAGGTCGATGCGCACGATTTCATGCACGTTGGTATTGGCGACCCACAATGCGCCGGCGGCGATCGACAGGCCGCCCGGCTCGACAAAGCGATAATTGACGTTGAGTGTGCGCACGGCCGCGCTCTTCAGGCTGAGCGCCTTGATCCGGCCGTTGTAGCTGTCGGCGATGAAGACGATGCCGCGCGGGTCCATGGCCAGTGCCAGCGGGTTCTGCAGGCGTGCGCTATCGCGCGTCCCGGGTGCGTCGCCGAACTCGTAAAGGCCGGCGCCAACCAGCGTCGTGACGCGACCGTCGGCAAGCCGCACGAGGCGGATCGCCGACGCCGCCGTGTCGGCGACCAGCAGTTGCAGGCCACTCGGCGCGATTCCGCTCGGCTGCGCGAAACTGGCCTCGAGCGACAGGCCGTCGTCGATACCGAGCTTGCCACTGCCGGCCAGCACGTCGATGCGACCGCGAGCCAGATCCAGTTGCCATATCTGGTTCTGCGCGGTGGCGAGCACGTACAGCTTGTCGGCGACCAGGGCCAGATCGGTGGGCGCGACAATCGGTGTTGCGGTCGCCTGCGCATCATGCGGACGCACGCGAACGGCTTCGCCGGTGCCGAGCACGGTTTCCACTTCACCGCCAAAAAGACGGATGCGACGCACCGCGTGATTGCCGCGATCGGCCACGTACAGCACGTCATCGCGCACGGCGAGGCCTTGCGGATCGCGCATGCCGCATTCGACGTTGCGCCCATCCCAGAATCCCGGATCGCCGGAACCGAACTGGCGCAGGATGCGTCCGTCGTGATTGCACTCGAGCACGCGATGGTGGCCGCTGTCGGCGATGTACAACAACGAATCGGTCGCCAGCACCTTGCCGGGGAACAGCAGCGGCAGGCGCGGTTCGGGACGCGAAGCGGGTGTCGCCGGTCCGTAGTCGCGCAAGTCGCGCTCGGCGGCTTCGTCGAGCAACGCGCCAATCCGGTGATCGATATCCGCGCGTCGGCCCTCGCCGGGAAACACGGCTGCCACCTGCCCTTCCGCATCGACGAGAACGACGCTGGGCCATGCCTCGATCGCATAGCGTTGCCAGAGCAGGTAGTCCGGATCGCTGATCACCGCATGCCGGATGTGATGCCGGTTGACGGCCTTGAGCACGGCCCCGGCCTCGCGCTGGTGCGGGTATTTCGGCGTGTGCACGCCGATCACGGTCAAGCCATCGTGATAGCGGCTTTCGAGAAAGGCGATATCCGGCAGCAGGTTCCAGCACAGCGCGCTGTCGTAGCTCCAGAACCACAGCAGGGTCACGCGTCCGCGCAGGCTGGACAGCGTCGGCACCTCGCTGACGTTCACCCATTCCAGTCCGGAAGGGAACTCGGGCGCCGGCACGCGTGCTTCCATCGGGATCCTCCGGCACGACGGCCGATCAGTAGCGGATGTGCGGGAAGATACATGGAATCGACGCCGGCGCGATGCGTGGGTCGCCGCGCCGGTGCATCAGCCGCGTGCCAGGCGCCGCCAGAGGGCCCTGACGCCTTCACGCGCGAGATCGAGCGCGCGCTGGAATGCCGCCTGGTCGCTGTAGTACGGATCCGGCAGTTCCCCGGCATCCTCGATGCCCGAGAACGGCAGGAACAGGTCCACGCGATCGCGCGCCGCCGCCGGTGCGCGTGCCAGCAAGGCGCGCAGATTGACCCGATCCATCACCAGCAGATGATCGAAACGCTCGAAATCCGCCACGAGCACCTGGCGCGCGCGATGCGCGGCGAGTGGATAGCCATTGGCTTCGGCGATCGCTATCGAGCGCGGATCGGCCGGATTTCCGACGTGGTAATCCTCGGTACCCGCAGACGCGACCTCGACGTCCAGACCACTGCGTGCGAATTCGACGCGCGCCACCGCCTCCACGGTCGGTGACCGGCAGATGTTTCCCATGCAGACGAACAGGACGCGCTTCATCGCACGGCCTGCGACAGGATCGCTTCGACTCGCGCGAGATCCTCGGCGGTGTCCACGCCGGGCGGAAACGGCTCGGGAGCCAGCGCCACCGCGATCGCATGGCCGTGTTCCAGGGCGCGCAATTGTTCCAGAGATTCGGCCTGTTCGAGCGGCGTACGCGGCAATGCCGCGAGCTGCCGCAGGAATCCGGCGCGATAGGCATAGATGCCGATATGCCGCAGGAACGGAATCGACGCGGGCAGTTGATTGCGATCGCGCGCGAACGCATCGCGCGGCCACGGCAGCGGCGAGCGGCTGAAGTACAGCGCATTGCCGTCGGCGCGACGCACGAGCTTGACGCAGTTCGGATCGAACAGTTCCTCGACCGAACCGACCTCGGTCGCCAGCGTCGCCATCGGGCTGCTGCTCGCTGCCAGAGCCTGTGCGACCGCGCGGATTCCACTGGCTGGCGCCAGCGGTTCGTCGCCTTGCAGGTTGACCACGATCGTTGCGTCGTCCCAGCCGCGCAGCGTCGCGACTTCGGCCAGGCGATCGGTGCCCGAGGCGTGATCGCCGCGCGTCAGGACGACGTCGACGCCGCTGTCAGCGAGGGCTTCGACGATGCGCCGGTCGTCGGTGGCGACGATCACCTCCTTCGCACCCGCCTGCAGCGCGCGGCGCGCGACGTGCGCGATCATCGGTACGCCGGCAATCGGCAGCAACGGTTTGCCAGGCAGGCGTTGCGCGCCAAAGCGCGCGGGAATCGCGACCACGAACGAAGACTCGACGGACATCATGAAATCCCACTGAATACACGCCACCAGCGTAGTCGAGCGCGCGCGGCGAGGACAGTGGGGCGCGGTATCATGCGCCACCTTTTTTCCGATACCTCCGCCCCTCGTGAGCAATCCCGCCCCGGTGCCGTCCGCGCTTCCCCCGCGCGCCGCACTGATGATGGCTGCCAGTGCCAGCCTGTTCGGCCTCATGGCGGTTTCGATCCGCCTTGCTTCGGAACAGATGCACGCATTCGAGATTGCATTCTTCCGCAGCTTCTTCGGTGCGCTGTTCGCGCTGCCGCTGCTCTACGTACATGGCATCGGCATCCTGCGCACGCAGAAATTCGGTTTCTACGTGGTGCGCTGCGGTGTCGGCATGGTGTCGATGCTGTGCGGCTTCTGGGCGCTCGTGCACATGCCGCTGGCACAGGCTGTCGCGCTTTCGTATTCGACGCCGCTGTTCGTGACGATCGGAGCCGTGCTGGTGCTCGGTGAAGTCGTGCGCATGCGCCGCTGGAGCGCCGTCATCGCCGGCTTCATCGGCATCCTGATCATCGTGCGCCCGGCCAGTGCGGATTTCAGCTCGGCCAGTCTGGTTGCCCTGCTCGCCGCTGGCTTGAGCGGCATGGTCACGATCAGCATCAAGTTCCTGTCGCGCAGCGAGCCTGCGGATCGCATCGTGCTGCTGACCACCTTGCTGTGGGTGCCACTCAGCCTGCCCGGCGCATTGACCGTATGGGAATGGCCGCAATGGCATATCTGGCCGTGGCTGGTTCTTTCCGGCGCGCTCGGCACGGGCGGTCACTACTGCTGGACACGAGCGCTGAAACTCGCCGAAGCCTCGGCGCTCGCGCCATTGAGCTATCTACAGTTCATCGTCGTGGCCGTGCTCGCCTGGCAGCTTTT
>JBEBXZ010000248.1:0-4475 GCA_040391335.1 Dokdonella fugitiva
TCGATCGGTCCGATCAGGATCCCACCGCTAGCGTAGCTGGCTGTCCTTGCTGCCGCGGCGGTTGTACCCACTGACAGACGCTTGCGCGCTGTCCTGTGCTTGCTGGCACGTCACGCAAAGGCGCACGCCAGAAACTGCCTTGCGCCGTGCCGCAGGAATCAGCACCTCGCACTCCTCGCAATGCGTCAGTCCCGGCCCCTTGGCGAGTTGGCTGCGCGCGCGTTTGATCGCATCCTCGACCGTCGCGTCGATCTGCTCCTGAACCGCACCATCGCCTGCCCAACCGGTAGCCATATCCACCTCGCCGATCACTGCGTTGACCCGTCAACGATATCGAGCCTGCATCCCCGCATTTAAAGACCACGGCGATCCCGTAGCCGCATGTGTCGAACCGGGCGCCGACGATTCGATGCGGAACAGGGCGAAATCGATCACGAACCGGCTACTGGTCACAAAACCGTCAAACCAGCACGACCCGCAGGCGGCGTCTACGTTTCCGGTCCACCATCCCAAGCTTGTCCACAGGCATGTCCACGCCAACTGTGGATAAACACGAAGCCCTCACGATTGCCGCAACGCCAATCCCGACTCAATCCTGCGCGGACTCGGATGCCTCGGCGCACGAATTGAACAGCTTCCTGTTGTTCTGCAACTCGATCGTGAACATGTCCGGGCCATGCATGCGCACCAGCACGTATCCGCTGTGCGGCTCGACCCCATCCTGGTTGGTCCGAGAAACATTCATCAGGCTGAGATGGCGCAAAGCCTGTCGATCGGCAAGCTTGTTGCCGGAACTGACTTCGACACGCCCGCCACTGATCGCGCCACCGCGCTTGATCGTCGCGAACACGCAAGTGTCCAGGGGTTCAGCAGCGGGCTGTGCCAGGGACGCTGCCGCGACCAGCAAAGACATGAGCATTGACAAATCCCCCGAGAAAAACTGAACTGATCCTGACGCGATTTTCTCCGCGGGGCAACTATTGTCGAATCGCGCACGAAATGTTCACACACTTGTGGGTTCGCCGAATCCACGTTGAGCCGGTATCGTTCCCGGCATGCCATCCTTGAAATTCCTCAGCGGGTATCCAGAGCCGCTGCTCGCACAGGTGCGAAGCCTGATCGTCGAAGACCGCCTCGGTTCGGCGCTGCGCACGAAGTACCCGTCGTCGCATGCGGTGCGCAACGATCGCCAGTTGTACGACTACGTGTCAGGCCTCAAGGACCGCTACATGCGCAAGGCCGTACGACTGGACAAGGTCATCTATGACGACAAGCTGCAGGTCGTGAAACACGCGCTGGGGACGCACACGAGCATCTCGCGTGCGCACGGCGGGCGACTCAGGGCCAGTCGGGAGATGCGCATCGCCTCGGTGTTCCGCGACGCGCCGGCCGAGTTCCTGCGCATGATCGTCGTGCATGAACTCGCCCATCTGAAGGAAAGCGAGCACAACAAGGCCTTCTATCAACTGTGCCAGCACCTGGAGCCGGACTACCACCAACTGGAGTTCGACATGCGCCTGTATCTCACGCATCTCGAACTGCGGGCCGCAGGCGCTCCCTGATCGCGTGCCACCTGCAGCCTGGCGAGGAATCTATTGGCCCGCGGGAGCGGGCGGTCCACGCAGCTTCGAAGGATCATCGACGTGCAGCCCCTCATCTTCGATCAGCAGGCGACGCACGTACAGGAAGCGGATCATCTCGTACTCGAACGGAGAACCCGTGGAGTTGTAGCGGAACGCGATATTCGCGCGCAGGTCGACCGCGTTGGTGACGCCTATGGCCCAGGATTTGTCGGTGGCGCGATACAGGCCGCCCGTGTCGATCGCATACGAAGTGCCGAAATCCCCGGCCAGGCCGATGCCATCGCGCAAGGTTGCCGGGCCATAGAACGGGATGACGAGGAACGGACCGGGGTGCATGCCCCACTTCGACAACGTCGTCGCAAAGCCGGTGGGCGCGGGTTTCAGTTTCATCTTCTTCGCCACATCGAACAGGCCGCCGATACCGAGCGTGCTGTTGATGGCGAAGCGTCCGAGACTGCGGGCGCTGTGCCCGAGCCTTCCCTGCAGCACGAAGTTGGTCATGCTGACCACTTCGGACAGATTGCCGAAGAAATTGTGCACGCCGGCACGCACGGGTCGCGGCAAGTGGCCATAGCCATTCGCCACCGGCAGGAACACGTAGTCATCGAATCGCGCATTGAAGCGATAGGTGAAACGGTTCATTCGCTCCCAGGGATCGTAGGTGTCCATCGAGGGAACATCCGCCGTCGTCAATGGCGGCAATAGCGGTGCCGGCGCGGAAGCATCGCCCTCCGCTTTCGCTTCCTCCATCGCAGCCACAAGCGCCTTCGCATTTTCCAGTGCGGCGGCATTGTTCGCCGCGGGCGTTTCCGGAGGCAGCTTGCTGAACCTGACGTTCTGCGCGGCGCAAGCGCCGAGCATGAGGCACACCAGCGCGGTCACGATGCGCGACTTCATTTCGCATCTCCGTTCCAGCGACCGGCCAGCATGTCGAGCAGATCGGCGATCTGCTGCCGCTCGCCGATATTGCCGAGATGGCCGCCGTGTTCGTAAACCGCGATCCGATCACCCAAGGTGCGCTCCAGCCACTGCAGTTCACTCTTGTCGAGAATCAGGTCGTCGCGATTGGTCTGTACGAAATAGTCCGGGTCGCCACGCAACTCGTCCGCGATGATGTCGAGCCGGTTTTCGGCCACCAGCGACTCCCGCGTCGCACCCGGACGATGGGCCATGTAGTACGGCGCGAAGACCTTCTCGAAATACTCCGAGAACGGCTTGCCACGCAGCGTGCGGTTGATCTGGGCCAGCGAATCACCGACGCGCGGCGGATGCTTCGGATCGACCACCACGCCAGTCTTCGCGTAGAGGTCACCGGCGAAGAACATGTTCACCAGCGCAATGCGGAACGTCAGCGCGATCGCCGCGGAAAATTCCGCATCCGTCCGCAGCACGGTCGCAGCGGCGCCATACAGGAAATTCCCGTCGACCTGCACTTCGTTGGAGACGCGATAGAGGTTCGCAAGCTGCACGTAGAGCTTCTGGTACAACTGTTCGATGCCGGCATCTCCCGAGCCGATGCTTTGCGTAAACAACTTGTCGAGCCGACCAATCGAACTGAACAGGCTGACCGGTGGATTGATCATCACGGCGCGACGGATTCCGAGCTTGCGCTCCACGCCATCCATCGACTTGACCACGGCCGCATTCGCGCCACCCAGGCTGTAACCGAGCACATCGATATCGGTAACGCGCACCGATTTTGGCAGGTTGGCGATGATGCGCTGCATCGCCGAATAGAGGTCGCGCGCGTCCTGCTTCAGGTCACCGGCAACGCCGGTGCTTGAGGTGGATACGATGAAACCCGGAAAGGTCGGCGATGGCATCGTCAGCACGTGATAGCCCGCGCCGTACAAGGCACCGCGCAACAGGGAAATCGTGCTGGTATTGCCATCACTTCCGGTGCCCGCAATGATGATGGCGAGCGGCGCAGGTCCCGGCTGCTCGGAGAACCATACGCGCAAGCGCTTGTTGAACCAGAACACGGCTGGTACGGGCCGCTTCCATGGCATGGCGATATCGATCTGCACCATCGGTACCAGATCGGGTTGCGGCGCGAGATCCTGCGGCGGCGTGCCGAACACCGTGGCGCGCAATGCCGCGGAATCCGCCAGGCCGGTGGCAGGTCCGTCAACCGGCAGCACCGCATCCTGCGCGACCGAGGAAAGCGGGCACGCCAGCAGGCCGGAAAGCGTGCATACGGCCATGATGCGCACAAACATACTTCTTCCGCTGAAAACGCAAGCAAGCATCCGATCCATCAAATCCAGCCTTTACAATTACAAAAGGGGGGCGACGCTGAAGAAAGTCGCGCACGGCGGAAGATGATACCTGCGTTTTCCGCAAGGAGATTCCCGCCGGGACGATGAATTGACGGACGTTCACATCCGATGCATGCGGCCTGTGCGGGCGGGCATTGCGGGAAGGCTAAGGATGAGGGGACGCACTTCCCGTTCGCTCCGGATCGGCCGCAAATCCGCCTCAGCCGGATTTCGCTGCCAATGCAGTGCGGCAACGGGTTGCCAGTTCATCCAGAAAGGTATCCGCCAGGCGCGCACTGATCGGCACGCACCAGTGCCGCGTGGTGGCGAAACCGAGGCATTTGACCGCATCCTTCTCGGTCATCAGCACGCGTAGATCATCATCGAAGGTGATATCGGCGGGCTGCAAGGCCTGATGATCGGGCAGCGGATGCTCGATCACTTCGATGCCGTGCTGGCGCAGCGCCTCGAAGAATCGCCCCGGATTGCCGATCGCGGCGAGGGCGTGAACGCGCTCGCCCGCGAAAGCCGCCAGCGGACGTGAGGCGACATCGCCCGCAATCGCGACGGCAACCTGCCCTTCGAGCTGCATGGCGATCTCGTCCGCGCCGCATGCCTGCCCATTGCAGATGCG
>JBEBXZ010000249.1:0-4467 GCA_040391335.1 Dokdonella fugitiva
GGCTTTTTGCTGGGCGTTGTCGTGAATCCCTATAGAACGTCAGGGTTGCACGTGCGCGCAGGGATTCTCGTCGAACGTATCGCGGAACAGGATGTTTTCCGGATTCATGCGCCAGCCGATGTCGCGGAACAACGGCAAGGTGAGATCGATCTTGTCGAAGATCGAACGATTCAATGCCGGCTCCATGAGCAGGTTCGGGAACGCATCCGAGTGGAAGTGCGAAACCGATGATCCGGACTGCACCGGGTTCGGGGCGAACATGCGCAGGCAACCATCGGTCGTGCCCGAGAGCGGCGCATCCGGATCCGTCCCCAGGGTCGCATTGGTGCCCGGGAGATTGGCCTTGATCGCATTGCCCAGGGCTTGCGTGACGCCGAGCGAGGGAATCGTGATCGTCGCATCGTTGCCGCCCATGCCCGGCAGGCCGGTCGCTGCGTTGTTGGCGATGATCACGCCGATCGCACCATTGAGCTGTGCGTTCTTGACCTTGACGGTGAAGTTGCAGACACCACGGTCGATCAGGGCAATCTTGCCAGCCACGTCCGCGGCGTTCACGAACGGGGTCTCGCATCCGTCATTGACGGTGCCGCCGCCGGCCGCGGAGCCGTCGTCGGCGAGAACCACATCGCCGGTCAGTGGCGACGTGACGCTGGCGCCGTATTCGGCAGTCTGCGCCTCGTAGGTGCCGGCGATGCCGGCTGGCGCATTGACGATGACCTTGGCCGGAGCACCGAGGAAAGCCGATGACCACGCATTGGTAAGCGGCCCGGTCCAGACCAGATCCGGATCGTTGATCGCAGAAGCCGCACGCTCTCCGTTCGTCATGTCCTTCCAGAGCTTGTCGGTCTCCGTGTCGTAGAGGTAGTAGCCCCAGATGGGCGTTCCCGAGGAGGTACTCGCCGCACCGCTGGTCGCGCTGTACAGGGAGGTGAAACCGATACCGTGGCCGATTTCGTGGAACACGACCGGCAACAACGGAATGCGGTCGTCGGGCACGGGCACGGAAGGATCCGTGCCATACCACCAGCCCACCGTGCCGGCGGAGCACCCCGCATCGACACTGATATTGAAGTTCGCGTTGAGGTCGTTCTGCGCCGCGTTCAGATCGGTACCAGCCCATGAGTTGGCCAGCGCCTGCACATAGGCGACGCCGGTCCGCGGAGCGTTCGCGAAATTCGCGTGGGCGGTGGTGGGGCCGGCGGAGCCAAGCACGGTTCCACCCGCACCGCAGGTCTGCGCCACCATCGAGCCGTTGACCGTGATCGTCACATCCGACACGAGCAGGTTGCCCCATTGCTCAGCCGCCTTGTTGAACACGCGCAGGCGGCATTCACCGAGGGTTTCACCCTTGTCGCAACCAGCCGCAGCGGAGGGTGCGGAGGGATCATTGAAACCGATTCCGGCCAAGTTGTTGTTCTGCACGACAACTGTCGCCGCGCCGGCCAGCGATGAGGCGCCGCAGATCAGCGCCGCGGCGATGCAACGTGAAAGCTTCCGGAGCTTCGCATCAGCGTTCATCGCGCTTCCCCTTCGCCAGCGGCGCATTCGGATGATCGTGCACCTGCCCGTGTTCGCTGCACACGATCTGCAGCTTGCCGTTGGCGTCACGCGTGGCGATCAGCGCCGAATCGACCTGGCCGTTGAAGACCCATTCGATCGATCCGTCCGCCTTGCGGATTTCCTGGACCTTGCTGAAATCCTGCTGGAATTGCGCATCGAGCGCGGCCGCCTGCGCGGCATTGGCCGGGCGACTGACCAGTTGGCCCGACTCGGGATCCACGTACATCTTCACGGCCGACTCGTTGGCCGTCGTTTGCGTTTTCCCCGCGGGCGGCTCACCCGCCTGTGCAAGACCCGCCCCGCACGTGATCGTGGCGATCACGCCCAACCTGAGTAATTGCTTCATTGCGATACCTCGAATGAACGATGCATTCCGAAATCCCGCGACTGCGATGCCCATGCAGCACCGCAGCGCGAGTCCCACCCCACACTGGAGAAGCATTCTTCTATAGTCCCGCTGCCGTTCATGCCGAGAAGCGGGATGCCGGCAATTATTGCACCGGGTTCGACAGGAAATACTGGACGAAGCCGATATCCCGATGCAGCCTCATGGACGGCAGGCTGCGCAGGAACAGCTTTCCGTACGGTTTGCTGGTCAATCGCGGATCGCACAGGACGAGCACGCCACGATCGTTCACGTCGCGGATCAGACGCCCCGCCCCCTGCTTGAGGGCGATCACGGCATTCGGGATCTGCCAGTCGGTGAACGGATTGAGGCCCGCGTCCCGCAAGGCTTCGAGACGCGCGACGAGCACCGGATCATCCGGCGCGGCGAATGGCAGCTTGTCGATGATGACGCAGCTCAGCGCCTCGCCCGCGACGTCGACACCTTCCCAGAAACTGGCCGCGCCGAGCAGGATGCCGTTTCCGGACTCGCGGAATCCGCTGAGCAATTGATGGCGTGGAGCGGTGCCCTGTACGAAAAGCGGAAACGCAACGCGGCCGGCCAGCAGATCGGCCGCACGACGCAACGCGCGATGCGATGTAAACAGGATGAATGCCCTGCCCCGCGAGGCTTCAAGCACCGGCAATACCGCCTCGATCACGCGTTCGGTATAGACGGGAAGATTCGGATCCGGCAGGCCTGGGGGCAAGTACAGCAATGCCTGGCGCGCGTAATCGAATGGGCTGTCCAGCGCCAGCGTCTGTGGATCATCGAGACCGAGCTGACGGGAGACATGATCGAATCGGCCACCGATCGAGAGCGTGGCCGACGTGAAGATCCACGCCGCATGGCTTTGCTCGCGCAAGGCACGCAGTGGCAACGAAAGATCCAGCGGCGTCGCATGCAGGGCGAAACCCTGCGCGCTCAGTTCATACCAGTGCACCGCGTCGCGCGTGCCGCTGTCACATAGCTCGGCGAGACGTGCGGCAAGCTGCAACGCGCGCTCGTGCACGGCGCCCAGCCCACGACTGCGCTCGGCATGCGTGGCAAGTACGTCGGCCAGGGTATCGAGAGCCTGGCGCAAGCCATCGAGTTCACGCTCGACCTCGGCATCGCGTTCGATCAGCACGAACGCGCCCTTCATCGGAAAACGATCGAGCGCGAGTCGCAGGCGTCGCACGGCGGGCGCCACGGCCTCGATCGCCGGCTGCAACAAGCCGAGCGCGCCGCTGACCGAACCGCATTCGGCGAGCGTGTCGCTGGCGAGTTCAGTCAACTGGCGCGCGGTCAGGCTGGTCGAGAAGAACTGTCCGGCCAGATCGGGAATCTGGTGCGCCTCGTCGAGGATGAAGGCCTGCGCGCCGGGCAGGATTTCACCGAAACCTTCCTGCTTGATCGCCAGATCGGCGAACAGCAGATGATGATTGACGACGACGATATCGGCTTCCTGTGCGGCGCGGCGCGCCTTGACCACGAAGCAGTCCGTGAAGAACGGACAACTCGTGCCGAGGCAGTTTTCCGTGGTCGAGGTGACGCGCGGCCAGAGCGGCGAATCCTCGGCCAGTTCCGCAAGTTCGGCGCGATCGCCACTGCGCGTCGCGGCCGCCCAGGCATGGATCGTTTCCAGTTGTGAAACCTGCTCGCGCGATGCGTGGCGGGTATCGCTGCGCGACTGCTGCAAACGATGCAGGCAAAGATAGTTGGCGCGTCCCTTGAGCAGCGCGGCTGAAACGCGCGCACCGAGCACGCTGCGCACGCGTGGCAGGTCGCGGTGGAACAACTGGTCCTGCAGGGCCTTGGTGCCGGTCGAGATGATCACGCGCTTGCCCGACAGCAGCGCCGGCACGAGGTACGCGAAGGTCTTGCCCGTTCCGGTACCGGCCTCGGCGATCAGCGCCTGTCGCTCATCGATCGCCGCAGCCACCGCGCTGGCCATCGCCTGCTGTACGGCGCGCGGCACGAAACCCGGCACTTCGCGCGCAAACGGGCCATCGGCACCCAGCAATTCCTCGACCGTCTCGTGCACGCCCTGGCGATTCCTTCACGTCACTCGTGGCAGGCCGACAGCCGCATCAGGCGATGCTGGAAACGGCCGAACGAACGATGCGATTTCCAAAGAAGCGCGTCGTCGAAACAGCGATTGCGGCGTACTCGCACTCAGAGCCGTACCGGCCGCGCGACCTTGCACTTGTCGCGATTGGCCTCGGCCGTCGCGCGATAGGCCGGATCATTGAAGATCTTGCGTGCCTCGACCACGGTCTGCCAGTTCTGCGCGCACAGCGTGCCGATCTGCGGTCCCTTCTTGAAACTCTCGTAGGCAAGCTTCTCGGCGTGCTGCGTATTGCCACGCAGGAATTCGATCTCGGCTTCTGTCTGCAGCAGATCCGGCGCCTCGGGTGCCAGCTTGCGCGCACGCTGGATGGCGACGAAGGCTTCCTCGTAACGCTGCTGCTTCTCCGCATCGGCCGCCTGCGCCAGATACCCCTCGACAGCGGGGTCGCGCAAGGGATTGACCTGCAGCG
>JBEBXZ010000250.1:0-4455 GCA_040391335.1 Dokdonella fugitiva
CTGTTCGCGTGACTGCCGGAAAAGCACGGCTTCCATGCCTTTGCCGTCGTCGCGAACCTCCAGCGAGAAATGCCGGGGCTGATAGTCGAGACGAGCCACGATCCGTTGCGCGTCCGCATGACGACAGGCGTTGATGATGGCTTCGCGGGCGATGCAATAGATCTCGCTGTGCGTTCCGCTTGCGAGCGTCATCTCCCTGTTGGACTCGATGTCGAGTCGCGCCGCGCTTTCCAGTTCCATCTCTTCTCCGAGGTGTTCGAGCATCTCGTGGAGGGATTGCGTCGGGTTCTCCGCGGTGCGCAGGTCGCTCACATGATCCCTGCTTTCGGCGAGCAGTTCCTCGGCGCGCACGACGGCGCCATCGAGGTCGCTTCGCACGTCGCTTGGCGGCAGGCGCATGACGATCGATCCCAGTCGGAGAATGAGACCCTGCATCCCCTGCAGAAGGGTGTCGTGCAGTTCGCGGGCGATGCGTTCCCGCTCCAGGTAGCGCTCTGTGATGCGCAGACGCACGCGCTCGGACCGGACACGCCCGTGGAGCAGGAATCCGAGACAGAGCATCGCGAGCAAGGCCGACGTGGCCGCAACGAGAAACCACCGCGTCTGCCAGAACGCCGGTGCGATGAAGACCTCCACCGTTGCCGGATTCTCGCTCCACTGATCATCGTTGTTCGCCGCGGCGACGAGGAAGCGGTAGCGTCCCGGCTTCAGGTTCGAGTATGAAGCCTGACCACCGGCGGACTGGTGCCAGCCATTGTCGACGCCGTCGAGGTAGTAGCGGAACTCGATGCGTCGTGGGGTCGACAGGCTGGAAGCGCCGAAGTCGATCTGCAGATGGGTCGTTCCGGTTGGAAGACGCACGACGCGCCCCCGGGGGTATGCGACGCCATTGCCGCGGATTGCGAGCAGAATGCTGTCGAGCCGCTGTGCGGCGGGCTGGATAGTGGCTGGTGACAGCCAGCCCAGACCCGCATTGGTGGCGAACCAGACGCGGCCATCGACGACGCCCGCGCTGGGCACGGGAGTGGACTGCACGGCAACGCCGGGGAGTCCGTCCTGGGCATCGTACAGGCGGTAGGGAGGGCGGTACGCAACCGACTCGTATGCCTTGTCGAGTGCGCTCCTGCCGATGTTGACGACGCCGGCAAGGCCGCTGAGCCAGAGCCCGCCATCCAGCGAAGCGATCCCGGTGACGCCGAAGATCCCGCCGAACCGTTCATTCGCCAGCACGCGGAAGTCATCGCCGACTTGCCAGGCGATGCCGAGTTCGCCCGCGACGATCAGGCCTTCGGTACCGATGCCCATGGCCCTGATCGGCCCGACGCCAAGTTTCCTCGCACTCCCTGGATCGAATGGCGCGTCGGTGCGAAGCGCAATCACGACTCCGTCTTCGTGGCCGAGCCATACGTTTCCGATCGAGTCCGCGACCAGCGTCGACGGCCAGTCATCGCGACCGGTGTCCTGCCTGGACCAGGAGGTCCCGTCGAATCGGAAAAGCCCTTGCCCGGAAACGGACAGATAGGGAGTCTCGCCCGACAACGCGAAAGCAACGACATGTTCCCGCCGGGCGTTCCCCGGGAACGGAGTCTCGAGGAGATGGCCATCTTTCAGGCGACTCAATTTGGTGCGCGAGAGCGCCCAGAACGCACCGCCCGCAGCCCCGGCGAGGATGTGGCCCGCAGGCAAGGTCTCCACGACGCGGAAGCTGTCGGGCATGACGGCATGGATGAGGTTTTCATGCTGCACGAAAAGCCTGCCATCCCTCGACACGCACCAGCCGTACTCGGCCGAAGCAATCAGCGTGTTGATCGAAGGAAGGTGCAGGCTTCTTCGCCGCAGGCGATCGAGCCCGAGGTTCGTGCCGACCCATATGTTGCCATCCCGGTCCTCCAGGCCCGGCACCGCCACGTCGGAGGTCAGGCCGAGCGCACGATCGAATCGCTCAAGGGGAGGCGGTGCGCCGTATGCGTCGGCGGGACGTGCACGGAAGACCCCGCCGCGCATGGCGTCGGTGCCCCATAAAGCACCGTCCTCGGTGAACCATAGTCGTTTCGCATGGACATCACGCAACTCGTCGGAGAACCGCATCTGCGCAGGCGAGGTATCCGTTCCCGCGGCGACTGCCGGGTCGATGCGATGCGTGCCCGATCGCCCGCCCGATAGCCATAGTTCGCCGGCGGGACTCTCGGCCAGCACGGTGGCGTCTCCGCTGTCGAGACCGATGTTCCGGAACTTCGAGGCGTTGGCAGGCAACTGGAAGACGCCGCCGTCACTCGCCGCCCATATCGTCCCCTTCCGGTCGCAAAGCACCCAGTAGACGGTCCTTGCCGTAAACCCCCATTCGGCGCCGGGGCGCCAGAGGCCGCCGACGAAGACGGCCAGCCCCCCGCTGGTGGCCACCCAAAGCCGGTCGTACGGGTCGAACGTCATCGCATGGACCATTCCGCGCGGAAGGTCGCTGCCTGCGGAATAGTGTTCCATCGCGCTTGCGCGCATGACGCTGACTCCGCCGCCGAAGTACCCCAGCCAGAGCGCGCCGTCGCGTGAGCGCACCAGGGCCGTGATGTTGCGCGAAAGAGTCCGGTCGCGCACGGATTCGAGCCGGTCGAACGTTCGGCCGTCGAATCGATACAAGCCCGAGCCCGTACCGAGCCAGAGCATGCCGTCCTCGGACTGCAGCAGCGACCAGATGTCGGCCGGTGCGCCGTCCATCAAGGTCCAGCGCACGTGCTGGTAGCCGTCGATTCCGTCGCGCCCGCCGGGCCATGCCGCGGGCGAAGCCGTGACGAAAAGGAGGGCCAGCACGACCAGACCCAGCGCACGCGCGAAACGTCGCGCGCGGCGGACGCGCGGCGGACGTGGCGGGATCGTCGAGCTACCCTGCATGGGTGATTCCAGCATGGCAGGACACGTGGATAGATTGCCCCGACGGCGCCTGCCGTCCCTCGGGAGCATCGATATGCCCGGCATCACCATCTTTGGCGCGATCCATACCTTCATCAGCCTGGCCGCGGTCGTGGCAGGCGTGTACTCGCTGGCCCGCCATGGGGGCATCGATTCGGCAAGTCGCGCCGGTCAGGCCTACATCGTGCTCACCGCCGCCAGTTGCGTGACGGGTCTCTTCATCTTCCATCATGGGGGCTTCGGGCCTCCCCACGCGCTGGCGATACTGACCTTGGTCCTGCTGGCTTGCGCGTTCGCCTTGGAGGTCAAGGCTGCGGGAAGCATCTTCCGGCGATGTGCAAGTACGCTTGCATACTCCGCGACGCTCTTCCTCCATTCGATTCCTGGCCTTACCGAGACATTCACCCGGTTGCCCGCGGGAGCCCCCTGGTTCGACGGGCCGGACGACCCGCGCCTCGCGGTCGCGATCGGCATGATCTTCATCGTGTTCCTCCTGGGCGCGACGATACAACTCGTGCGATTGAGGAAGACGAGGTACTGAACTACCGGCTGCGCTCATGGGCGTGGACTGCAGGAATCGGCGTTCTCCCTGTGGCCGGGCAAGACCGCGAAGGATGCAGAGTCGGTACTTCCGCCGGATGCGGCATGAAGCCTCAGGATGCGCGCGAGTTCGTGCATCGCCTCGGGCGTGTCCTGCACGCTGTGCGTTGAATGGACCGTAAGTTCGGAGTCTGCACCATCGAGATGGGAACTCCAGTAGGGGACGATGCCGTCGGTGCTCGCTTCAAGCGCAGACGGGCTGTGCCCCGTCACGCCGACGACGGAGTGGTATCTCACGCGTGGCGAGATCGGCAAGGTGGCGGCGGCGGACAGGAACCGGTTCTTTTCGCTGAGGTCGTCGACGCTGGTCGGCAGGCGGCGAAGCCCGTTCGCAGGCGAGTTGCTTCGCAGCAGGCTCGCCAGCCGCTGATGCTGCTGGACCAGGGCGGACGGCAGGCGGATCAGGCGAGTCAGCCAGCGGACGATGGGCAGGTGCGCCGCAGGGCTGCCCCGATGGGGAGCGGCGAGGAAGATCGCCCGCGTGAACTCGGGCATTGGCTCGAACTCCACATAGGACTGCATTTCCTCACGCAGTGCCTGCCGTTCGGCGACGGGATAGTCGGTGGGCACGGGCAGGGCGTTCCAGAGGTCCTGTCCGCTCGAGGACACCAGCAGCCTCGCGATGACGCCACCCATGCTGTGGCCCACGAGGACCATGTCGCGGGTTGCGCGTGATCGGCGCTGCGGATCGAAATGATCCATCACGTCGCGAAGGGCCTCGCGGATTTCCGCGTGGCTGACCGCGATCGGCAGGTTGGTCGGGTAGTAGACCTGCCATATCTGGTACCGCGTGCGCAGGGTTTCGTCGTAACCCATCAGCGCATTGGCCACATTGACCCAGGCCTCCGGGCTGCTGGCGAGCCCGTGGATCATGACGATGGTGATCCGCTCGGGATCGAACGGCTGCATCACGAGGACCTCGGGTCCGGACAATGGCGGTGTGCGTCCGAT
>JBEBXZ010000251.1:0-4438 GCA_040391335.1 Dokdonella fugitiva
AGCGTGATCGCCGCGGCGATGCTGTGGGCCGCGCCGACGCCGTTCTGGGAAAACACTCTCGCCGCGCTCACGCCGGTACCGCAGGATCTCATGCTTCGCGAGGCGCGCTTGCGAGGCGCGCTCGGTGCGCCGGACGTGCGCTACCTGCTGATCGTCGAAGCGGCCGATGCGGATGGCGTGCTCGCGCTGTCCGAACGCATCACGCCAGTCATCGATCGTCTCGTTGCCGATGGTGCAATCGACGCAGCCGAACTGCCGAGCCGCTATCTGCCGAGCGTCGCCACGCAACGCGCACGCCAGGCCCGCCTGCCGGACCGGGACGCACTGCAAGCCGCGCTCGACGAGGCACTGGTGGACCTGCCGTTCCGCCCCGGCCTGTTTGCGCCGTTCGTCGATGATGTCGAAGCCGCACGCAACCTGCCGCCGCTGACGCCGGCCGCATTCGCCAGCTCGCCGCTCGGCGCGCGCATCGATGCGATGCTGGTCGCGCGCGAGGGTCACTGGCTCGGTCTCGGCACGGTGATCGGCATGCATGATCCGGCTGCGTTCGATGCGCTCGCGCAGGAGACCGGCGGTGCCGTGCGCCTGCTCGATCTCAAGGGCGCGTCGGAATCACTGGTCGCCTCTTATCGCGATCGCATCCTGCAGGCGTTCGGCATCGCCATCGTGCTGCTCGTGCTGACCGTGTTCATCGCATTCCGCGACCTGCGTCGCGCCTGGCATGTGCTCGCGCCGATGACGCTGGCAACGATCCTCGTGCTCGCCGTGCTGCGCTTCAGCGGCGTTTCGCTCTCGCTGTTCCATCTGGTCGCGTTGACGCTGGCGGCAGGTCTCGGCCTGCACTACGCGCTGTTCTTCGAGCGCACGACGCCGGATGCCGCGGAGGCGCGACGCACCTTGCATGCGACCCTGGTCTGCGTGATTTCGGCATTGCTCGTGTTCGCCCTGCTCGCGTGGTCCTCGCTGCCCGTGTTGCGCGCGATCGGACTGACCGTCAGCCTCGGCGTCGGCTTCCATTTCTGCCTGTCGATCCTGATGGCGCGCGACGGAAGGAAATCCGATGCGTGATCCCGGCACAGGAGAAGATGCAGATCCCGGCATCCCGAACGGAAATCACGGCATGCTCGAGAAAAGCGACTGGTCGCCGCTGATCCCGCACCAGGGCCTCATGTGCCTGCTCGACCGCGTGATGAACTGGCAGGATGCAGGTATCCACCTGCAGAGCGATAGTCATCGGCTGGCTGACAATCCGCTGCGCAGCGATGGCATGCTGCGCGCCGTGCATCTCTGCGAGTACGGCGCGCAGGCGATGGCGGTGCATGGCGCGCTGCTGGCGCGGGCATCCGGCGAAGCCGCCGCACCGGGTTTCCTCGTGTCGTTGCGCGCGGTCGAACTGAGCGTCGCGCGCCTCGACGACCTGCCCGGCCCGCTCGACGTGCACGCCGAACGCCTGCTCGGTGGCGGCGGCAGTTGGCAATATGCCTTCCGCATCGAGCATGCAGGCATGCAGATCGCCAGCGGCCGCGCCGCCGTCATGCTGCGCTGAGCATGCTCAGCGCCAGCGACGATCGACCACGAACACGGCGGCGCAGCCGCCACTGACCCAGATGCCGGCACGGTTCCAGCCCCAGTTCTGGCCTTCCCGGCAATCCGTTCTGGATATCTGCGAATCGATGTAGACCTGACTGCCACGGCCGGTATCGATACGGCACATGTGGTAATCGTAGTCCCTGCTTTCACAACGCACGCGAATGCTCTGGTCCCAGCCGGCACCGGGACGCCAGTCCTGCTCACCGCGATCCCTGTCCCTTCCGCGATATCGACCACCGTCGGCCTCGACGAATACCGCCGAACAACCGCCATCAACCCACAGGCCGCGACGGTCGATATCCCAGTTCCGGCCGCGCTCGCAGCGGGTATCCGAAAGCTGGCGCACGATACGCGCATCACGCCAGGGCACATCGCAACGCTGCTCGTTGTAGTCGCGACTTGAGCATTGCAGTTCTTGACGGTCGTATCCGCGCTGGGCGGCCACGGGGGCTGAAACGACGACGACGATCAGGGGAAAAAGAGTGGAGCGCCGCATGTGCCTTCTCCTTGCGTGGCTTGGCCAGCCATCAGTGGCCGCATCATCGCGCAACGTGTGCGAACGGTCGCTGTATTTCCGGATCTTCGGCAGGTCCGCAGGAATCTGTTTGCGGCGATGCACAATTACACCGACCGCATCGGCAACGCTGGGAGCATCGGCCAGATCGGGCATCATGCAGGGCTACTTTCGTACACGAGGAAACCACCGCATGAGCAACAACGCGCGACGTGCACTGGTCACTGGCGGCAGCGGCGATATCGGCAGCGCTGTCGTGCGCGCGCTGGCGGCACAGGCTTGCCACGTCATCGTGCATGCGAACTCGGGCATCGCGCGGGCGCAGGCGCTGGTCGAGGAACTGCGTCAGGCGGGATCGAGCGCAGAAGCAATCGCGTTCGATGTCGCCGACGGCGATGCAACGCGCGCCGCGCTGTCGACGCTGCTCGCCGATGGGCCGATTCCGATCGTCGTCAACAATGCCGGCATCCACGACGATGCACCGATGGCCGGCATGAGCGACACGCAGTGGCGGCGCGTGATCGATGTGTCGCTGCACGGCTTTTTCCATGTCACGCAGCCCTTGCTGCTGCCGATGGCACGGACGCGCTTTGGCAGGATCGTCAGCATCTCGTCCGTTGCCGGCGTGCTCGGCAATCGCGGCCAGACCAACTACGCCGCGGCGAAATCCGCCCTGCACGGCGCATCGAAATCGCTGGCTCGCGAAATGGCATCGCGCGGCATCACGGTCAACGTGGTGGCGCCCGGAATGATTGCCGGCAACATGCTCGCCGACCAGTTCGATCCAGCACAGGTCAAGGCGATCGTGCCGGCGGGGCGCGTCGGCACGCCGACGGAAGTCGCCGCGCTGGTCGCGTTCCTGTGCACGGATGCCGCGGCCTACATCAACGGCCAGGTGATCGGCGTCAACGGCGGCATGGCTTGAACTGCGCGGCGGATTGCGATCATTTCCACTTTTTATGAAAATCCGGCTTCTGCCGCGTGGGATGCATGATCCAGACGCAGCTCGCCGGTGGCGCAATACCGCCAGCGTTCGCAGACGTCCTTTCTATACCCCGACCGCTTCCTGCCTTTCCGGTTGGACGAACAGGGGCGTGGCGTCGGTTGCGTGATCGGGCAAGCCGGTGAAATCGACACCCGGGCAGTTCGCGAGCGCCTGCGCAACCATCGTTGCCGCGAGATTGCGCATGAGCACGACGTTGTCGCGCAGTCGCGCCACCAGTCCCTCGTCGTCCAGCGTGTCGGTCAGCGTGCTGTTCATTTCGAGGAACCAGTCGAGCTTGCCCTGATCCCACATCACGGCCGCGTTCGGTCGTGAATTGAGCGCGTACCAGCGCCGGAAGAAGGCCTGCATGTCACGGTTGAGTTCCGCCGCCTCGGCGAGTTCCGTGCGCATTTTCCCGAGCAGGGCGATATCGGCCAGGCGTTGCTGGAACGTCAGCTGGCAGAGGATTCCCCAATAATAGGCGTAGTCCCAGATCACCTTGGCGGCCATCACCTCGGCATCGCCGAAGATCGGATACTGATCCTGGTACAGGCTCATCGTGTTCTCGAAGAACGAGAAGAACACCTGCTCGTAGATGCGCGCATACGGGCCGAGCGGCTGGCCGGCGCGATCGAGCCTGATCAGTTCGCAGATATAGGTGTTGGCGATCGCGATGAAATCGCTGCCCGGTGAATAGAACGGATCGAGGAACACGCCGGCCTCGCCGGTCAGCGCCCAGCGATCGCCCGAGAAGACCTGTTTGCAGTTGTGCGAGAAATGGCGCAGGAACAGGAAATCCATGAGCTTGTCGGCCCGCGATTCGCAATGCCTGGCGACCAGCGGCTGGAATTCGCGCAGCCATTCGAGGGCACGTTCGAAGGTGTTCATGCGTTCGAGCGGATGCATCTTCGCATCGCAGACGATGCCGACCGAATGCGCGCCGCAACCGAGCGGAATCAGCCATACCCAATAACCGGGGCCGCACAGATGGCTGGTCGAACGCCAGCGTTCCGGCGGCGAGCAGCGCTGTCCCCATGCCACATCCTCGATCCAGTCATCGACGGAAAGGCGATCGTCGATACGGAACCAGACCGCATTGACGTCGTGCGCATTCGGTTCGGCAAGCCCGAGCTTGCGCTTGAGGATGCTGGCGCGACCGGCTGCATCGATCACCCAGCGCGTCGTGAATTCGCGTTCCGCGCCATCGACCGTCGCGCGCACGCGATGCGCCGCGCCAGCTTCCCCGAGATCGACGCCACGCACGCTGGCGCCGGTATGCAGCGTGATTCCCGATGCGCTGACGCGCTCGCCAAGGTAATTCTCGAAGATGCCGCGATCGATCTGCCAGG
>JBEBXZ010000252.1:0-4427 GCA_040391335.1 Dokdonella fugitiva
TCACGACCTTGAACGCCGCCGAGAAGGCGCGCGAAGCGATCGAGCCATTGCTCGATGCGATGGACCGCAACCTCGACGAGTTCCGCCCGCGCCGTCGCGGCTGAACGACTCCACGCGCAAAACCGGCACCAGCCTTGCGAACATGACCCCGCCACGGCGGGGTCTTTCGTTTGCGCGTCGCCGTGACGGATCCGCCGTCGCGGCCATCCGATGTCCCGATCGGCCACGCCTCTGCGTACTCCACGGATGAATCCCCATGGAGTCGTCCGATGCGCCTGCAAGTCCTGTCCGCCCTCGCCGCCATCCTCGTCATGTTCTGCCTGCCGGGCGCGTCGCGTGCGGAGCAGGCGGACGCGAGCTTCAACGGCAACGGCCGCTAGGTCTACGGCCCGACCGGCGCGCTCGCGTTCCGCGCGGTGGCGACCCTGCCACTGCCCGACGGCAAGGTCATGGCGGTGTTCCAGTTCCCGACCTTCTCCGGCTTCTGCGCGGAACCGCGCTGCATCGCGCTCGCGCGTTTCAGCGCGACGGGTACGCTCGAGCAGGTCGCCACCTTCGCCAACGGCCTCGAGCAGGTCACGGCCGCAGCCGTCGACTGGAGCGGCCGCGTCGTCGTGGTCGCGCAGACCACGGCGGGTGCGAACGGGCGCGACGTGCACATCGCGCGCTTCCTCCCGGCCACGCTTTCGCGCGACACCAGCTTCGCCGGCGGGGCGGGATGGACCAACGTCTCGTACAACACGCGCGACGAATATCCCGCGGCGGTGGCCATCGATGCCCAGGACCGCATCGTCGTCGCCGGCTCGTTCTCGCTGTCGGCCACCGATACCGATTTCGGCCTGCTGCGCCTGCGCAGCAATGGCACGCTCGACACGGCCTTCAACGGCATTGGCCTGCGCACGGTGGCCTTCGACCTTTCGGGCAGCGTGATCCTGGACCAGGCGAACGCCGTGGCGATCGCCAGCGACGGCGACATCATCGCGATCGGCAATGCCTACGACGCCTCGGTCTCGCGCGTGCGCGTGGCGATCGCGCGCCTGCGCAGCGATGGCAGCTATGAGACCGCGTTCTGTCCTTCCGGCTGCGCGTTCAACGCGGGGTATTCGGCAATCCGCGAAGGCCGCACGATCTACGTTTTCGGCGCGGCCACCGCGCATGCCGACGAAGGCCTGGCGATCGACGCGATCGGGGCCGGCGGCTACGTGATCGCCGGCGCCACCTATGCCGACAACGGATCGAACCGGCGCGGCGTGGTCGCGCGCTTCAGCGATGCTGGCGGATTCGCGGCCGAGCGGATCGGCGCGAGCCTCGGCGACAACGGCGTGTTCAACAGCGTGCGCGCCCTCGGCGGCAGCGGCACGCGCATTCTCGTCGCCGGCAACAGCGGCCCTGACGACAACTTCCTGCTCGTGCAGGCCTACGATACATCCCTGCAGCCGGTCACCAACTACGGCGACTGCCATGCGCAGAACAACGGCTTCTGCCCGATCTTCGGCAGCGGCCTCGGCGACAACGGCCCCGACGTCGGCCGGTCGCTGACACTCGACGCGCTCGGACGCCCGCTGTTGCAGGCGCTGGGCGTCGCCCTACCGGGTGGATTGCCGGCGATCATGGTCGCGCGCTTCACCAACGACAGCGGCCCGCGACCGGACCTGATCTTCCGCAACGGCTTCAACTGATGGTTTGCCGGTCGGCGGCGATTTCACGCCGCCGACAGGTTCGCGTAGGCCAGCACCAGCCACTTCTGGCCGGCATTCTCGAAATTGACCTGTACGCGGGTATGCGCGCCGCTGCCCTCGTAGTCGACCACGACGCCATCGCCGAAATTCGCATGGTGCACGCGCTGGCCCAGCTTCAAGCCCGGCACTTCCTCGCGCAGGGATGCGTGCGGATTCGAATACGCAGGACGGCTGACCTGCACGCGAGGACGAACCTCGTGCAGGAGTTCGGCGGGAATCTCGCCGATGAAGCGCGAGGGGCGCCCGTACATCTCCATGCCATGCATGCGTCGTGATTCGGCATAGCAAAGCACGAGATGTTCCCGCGCGCGCGTGATGCCGACATACGCGAGCCGGCGCTCCTCTTCGAGACGACCGGCCTCCTCGATCGATTTCAGCCCCGGAAACAGGCCTTCCTCCAATCCCACCAGGAACACCAGCGGAAACTCGAGGCCCTTGGCCGAATGCAGCGTCATCAGTTGCACGCAGTCCTGGCCGGCCTGCGCCTGCGCCTCACCCGCCTCGAGGGCGGCATGCGAGAGAAACGCCGCGAGTTCGGACAGGCCCGCATCGAGGTCATCGGGCGTGCGCTCGAATCGACTGGCGACATTGACCAGTTCGTCGAGGTTCTCGACGCGCTGCTCGGCGCTCGTCTTGTCCTTCTCGTGATAGTCGCGCAATCCCGAGCGCACGATTGCATGATCCATCTGCTCGGCCAGCGACAAGGGTTCATCGACCGCAGAGCCTTCATCATCCCCGCGCAAACCAGAATCCACCCCGCCGTCATCCCGGCGCAAGCCGGGATCCAGTGCCTTCGGCTCCAAAGCCGCGGCATCCTCTTCCTCGCCCATCCTGCGCGATGGTGTCAGGCAATCGCGCGCCAGCTCATCAATCAACATGAGGAACGCACGCAACGCGTTCCTGCTGCGACCGGCCAGCGTGTTGTCGGTGAGTTCGCCGATCACCGCTTCCCACAAGGAAGTGCTCTCGCGCCGCGCGCGCTGGCGCAGCGCATCCACGGTGCGATCGCCGATGCCGCGCGGCGGCGTGTTGACCACGCGTTCGAACGCCGCGTCGTCGTGCCGGTTGCCGATCAGGCGCAGGTAGGCGAGTGCATCCTTCACTTCCGCGCGATCGAAAAAGCGCTGGCCGCCATAAACGCGATACGGAATCTGGTGCTGTACGAGCTGTTCCTCGAAATTGCGCGACTGCGCATTCGAGCGGTAGAGGATCGCGATGCTGTCCGCGCGATGATCCTGACTCACGTATTCGCGGATGCGCTCGATGACGAAGCGCGCCTCGTCCTGTTCGTTGTAGGCCGCATACAGTTCGATCGGATCACCGCTGCCATCGGCGGTCCACAACTGCTTGCCGAGGCGGTTCGGGTTGTGCGCGATCACCGCATTCGCCGCGCCGAGGATATTCGCGGTCGAGCGATAGTTCTGTTCGAGGCGGATCGTCCTCGCGCTCGGGAAATCGCGCAGGAAGTGCTGCACGTTCTCCACGCGCGCACCACGCCAGCCGTAGATCGCCTGATCGTCATCGCCCACCACGAACACCTGCCCGGTCTGCCCGGCGAGCACGCGGATCCACGCGTACTGCAGCGTGTTCGTATCCTGGAACTCATCGATCAGCAGATGTTGGTAGCGCTCGCGATAATGCGCGAGCAGCGCGTCATCCTGCAGCCACAATTCATGCGAACGCAGCAGCAATTCGGCGAAATCGACCAGGCCCGATCGCCGGCAGGTCTCCTCGTAGGCGCGATAGATATCGACCATCGTCGTCGCCATCGGATTGCCCGACGTGTCGATGTCGGCCGCGCGCTTGCCTTCGTCCTTGGCCGAGTTGATGAACCATGCGGCCTGGCGCGGCGGGAAACGCGCCTCATCGATGCCCAATCCCTGGATCGTGCGCTTGATCAGGCGCTGCTGGTCATCAGAATCGATGATCTGGAATGTCTCGGGCAACTTCGCTTCGCGCCAATGCCGGCGCAGCAGGCGATGCGCAATGCCGTGGAACGTGCCGATCGTCAGTCCGCGTCGGTCGTTGCCCACCAGGGCCTCGGTGCGCGCGCGCATCTCGGCTGCCGCCTTGTTGGTGAACGTCACGGCGAGCACCGACCACGGTGAAACGCGATCGACCTCGGTCAGCCAGCCGATGCGGTGCGTGAGCACGCGGGTCTTGCCCGAACCCGCGCCCGCCAGCACCAGATAATGCCCAGCCGGCGCCGTCACCGCTTCGCGTTGAGCGGGATTCAGGCCGTCGAGCAAGTGGGAAACATCCATCAGACCATTCCGGAGCGAATCGCGAGCCGACGAACGGCCGACTCGCGCAGCTCACTCAATGCGCGTCACGCGCCTTGTGCGACACCGACTGCATGAGGCGATCGGTATAGGCGATGCCGATCGCCGACAGGATGAACACGCAGTGGATCACGGTCTGCGAGATCACGCCCTCCATCGTCAGCGTCGAGCACTGCGGGTTCATCGCCGTCACGTCCTTGATCGCGGCCAGTTGCTCCGGCGTGCAGAACGGCAAGCCTTTGAGCGTGCCCGCGGCGATGAAGGTCTTCAACAGGTGGATCGAGGAAATGCCGATGATCGCCATCGCCAGTTTCACCTTCAGCACCGAGGCGTTGACGTGGCTCAGCCATTCCGGCTGATCCGGATGGCCATCCAGGCCGAGCCGCGACACGAAGGTTTCGTAACC
>JBEBXZ010000253.1:0-4419 GCA_040391335.1 Dokdonella fugitiva
GCTGCAGGCGCCGGAGCTGAAACCACCGGAGCAACAGGCGGAGGCGGTGGTACCTGCGTGTCGATCGGCTTGGCCGGCGCAGGCGCGGCTGCCGGCGGCACCGGTCTCGGCTCGGGCTGCGCGGGCGTGGCGACCACGGGTTTGACTTCCGGCTTCGGTGGCGCGGCCGGCTTCGGCGCTTCGGGTTCCGGCTTGTCTTCCACCCGTACCAGCGCGGTTTCGTAGAAACCATCCTTGAGTACGAGATCCGCCTTGCCGCCCGCAAGGATGGCGGCCCTGATCCTGGCGTGCCAGTGCTGTGGGGCGGTCACGACCAGCCGTTTGCCCGACACCGCAGCCTGCCTGCCGAGTGCCGAAAGCTGCGCATTGGCCGCACCGCTGGTGAAATCCGTTTCGCTGATATCAGCGTTCTGTTGTGCAGCCGCAGCGCCAGAGAACAACGCTGCCGCCAGGAAAACCCGCTTGATCATGACCCCACTCCGAATAACACGTTGAATTGACTTTCAATATTGGACATGCCCGCCCGCGGGCGGGCATGTGCCATAGGCCACGCGAAGGCTTCCGCCAATGCGGTTTTGCGATCACGGGCATCGATTCAGCGCGTGCGCCAGACGGCATACGCGCTGCAAACCATGAAATCAGCCGCCGGCCGATCCACCGTGGATGCCACCCTTGGTCAGGGCCGTCGGATTGAGCAGCTCGGTGAGCTGCTTGCGCGACAGGCCGGTGGTCTCGAGGGCGACGTCGATGATCGGACGTCCTTCCTTGTACGCCTGCTTGGCGGTCGCCGCGCCGACGTCGTAGCCGATCACCGAATTGAGCGCGGTGACGAGGATCGGATTCTTGTCGAGCGCCTGCTTGATGTTGTCTTCACGCACCTTGAAGCCGGCAATCGCCTTATCGGCCAGCGCACGCACCGAATTGGCGAGGATCTCGACCGATTGCAGCAGGTTGAGCGCGACCACCGGCAGCATGACGTTGAGCTGGAAATTGCCGCTCTGGCCGGCGATCGTGATCGTCGTGTCGTTGCCGATGACCTGCGCGCAGACCATCGCCAGCGCCTCGGGAATCACCGGATTGACCTTGCCCGGCATGATCGACGACCCGGGCTGCAGGGCTGGCAGTTCGATCTCGCCAATGCCGGCCAGCGGGCCGGAATTCATCCAGCGCAGGTCGTTGGCGATCTTGAGCAGGCCGACCGCCAGGGTTTTCAACTGGCCGGACAATTCCACGGCTGCATCCTGCGTGCTGATGCCTTCGAAATAGTTGTCGGCCGCTTCAAACTTGACGCCGGTCATCCTGGTCAGTTCGGCGCTGATCCTGGGGCCGAGCTGCGCATCGGCGTTGATGCCGGTGCCGACGGCGGTACCGCCCTGCGGCAGCTTGCGCACGCGCTTGAGTGCATCGTTGAGGCGTTCGATGTTGGAGCGGATCTGCGCGGACCAGCCGCCGAGTTCCTGGCCAAACGTGACCGGCATGGCATCCATCAGATGCGTGCGGCCGGTCTTGGCGACCTTCTTCAGTTCCTTCGCGCGCTTGTCGAGCGTCGCTTTCAGGTGCGCCAGCGCCGGCAGCAACTGCTCGCTGACCGTGAGCACGGCGCTGACCTGGATCGCGGTGGGGATCACGTCGTTCGACGACTGCCCGTTGTTGACGTCATCGTTCGGATGCACCTTGGTGCCCGCCGCCGCGGCGACGTGCGCGATGACCTCGTTCGCATTCATGTTCGACGAGGTGCCGGATCCGGTCTGGAACACGTCGATCGGGAAATGCGCATCGAACTCCCCCTTCGCGACGCGCTCGGCTGCCTTGCGGATCGCACGCGCCTGGGTCTTCTTGAGATGGCCGAGATCGGCATTCGCCTGGGCTGCAGCCGACTTGATCAGGCCCAGCGCGCGGATGAACTCGCGCGGCATCGTCAGGCCGGAAATCGGGAAATTCTGCACGGCACGCTGGGTTTGCGCGCCATAAAGAGCGTCGGCGGGCACCTTGAGTTCGCCCATGCTGTCGCGTTCGATGCGGTAGTCGCTCATCGGTGGATCCTGGATAGGGAAAGGATGTAGGGGTCGACAATTATAGCCGTCCCGGCCAGTTGCGTGGCCGGCTGAGCCAGTGGGCGCAAGCAGTGGCCCATGCAATGCTAGACTGCGCAGCCCGTCGCCGATCCTTCGAGCAATGCTCGTCAACGTTTTATACATCCTCGCCGCTTTCCTGCTGGTCCTGTTGAACGGATTCTTTGTCGCAGCGGAATTTGCGCTGGTGAAGCTGCGGCACACACAGGCCATGGGCCTGGCCGAGGGTCGCGGATGGCGCGGACGTATCCTGCTCGGCGTGCATGAACGCCTCGATGCCTATCTTTCCGCCTGCCAGCTCGGCATCACATTGTCATCGCTGGGCCTTGGCTGGATCGGCGAACCGGCCTTCGCCGGCCTGCTGGAACCCTTGTTCGGACGCTTCGGCGTCGCCACGGAAACGGCGCACATCGTGTCATTCGTGTTCGCCTTCACGGTAATTTCGTTCCTGCACATCGTGCTCGGCGAACTGGCCCCGAAATCCATGGCGATCCGGCGCCCCGAGCGCATGTCCCTGTGGACCTCGACGCCGCTCTACGTCTTCTACTGGATCATGTATCCGGCCATCTGGCTGCTCAATGCGAGCGCCAACTGGATGCTGCGCGTGTTTCGCCTCGATGCCAGCGATGGTCATGAGCACCACTACTCCCGCGATGAGCTGAAGCTGATCCTGCATGCCAACCGCGCCACGCGCGATTCGGGCGAGGCTTTCGCGATGATGAGCCATGCGCTCGACCTGCCCGAACTCGTCGCCGGCGACCTGTTGCGCACCCGCGACCAGCTCGGCGCCCTGCATGATGGACAGGCACAAAGCGAAGTGCTTGCGGAAATCCGCCGTTCGCAGTTCAGCCGCTACCCGTGGTTCGACACGATGGGCGAGGAAGTGCGCGGCATCCTGCACGTCAAGGACCTGTTGCTGGCAGTGGCTGAAAGAGGCGTGGTCGAGGACATCCCGGCCCTGCTGCGGCCGGCCATCGTCGTGCCGCTGGACACGCCGGTGCTCGACATGCTGCACCGCTTCCGCACCGGCAATACGCATTTCGCGCTGGTCACAGAGGAATCCGGTCGCGTGGTCGGCTTCTTCACGCTGGCCGACGTGGTGCAGGTCATCGTCGGCGACATCGACGACGAGCACCGCCGCCCGCCCGGCAATTCACCGCAGCGTGGCGCCGATGGCTCGCTGACGATCCCCGGCAGCATGCCGATCTATCGTCTGGAACGCCTGCTCGACCGCGAGATCGATGCGCCCGACGAAGTCAATTCCGTCGGTGGCCTGATCGTGCATCGTCTCGAACGCCTGCCCGCGGAAGGCGAAAGCCTCAGCTTTGATGGTTTCACCCTGATCGTGCGCACGATGAAAGGCGCCAAGGCACAGGCGATCACGGTGATCCCCGAACAACCCGTCCTTGTCGATCCGGAAACCCGATGACCCACCCGCTACTCGCGATTTCTCCCCTTGATGGCCGTTATGCGAGCAAGGCCGATGCCCTGCGCCCGATCTTCAGCGAATTCGGGCTGCTGCAACGGCGCGTGCTGGTCGAGGTCCGCTGGCTGATCGCACTGTCGGAAGAACCGGCGATCACCGAAGTCCCCGCTTTCCCGGCAGCGGCGCGCGACGCGCTTCAGGCTATCGCCGACGACTTCAGCATCGCCGACGGCGAGCGGATCAAGGCGATCGAACGCGAGACGAACCACGACGTCAAGGCGGTCGAATACTTCATCAAGGAGCGCATCAGCGCATTTCCTGAACTCGCCGCAGCCAGGGAATTCGTGCATTTCGCCTGCACCTCCGAGGACATCAACAACCTGTCGTACTCGCTGATGCTCAAGGACGCGCGCGAACAGGTACTGCTGCCATCGCTGGAGGCGCTGAGCGCGCGTTTGCGCACGCTTGCGCACGATCTCGCCGGGCAGCCGATGCTCTCGCGCACGCACGGGCAAACTGCCTCGCCGACCACGCTCGGCAAGGAAATCGCCAACGTCGTTGCCCGCCTTGAGCGCCAGCAGCGGCAGATCGCCGCCGTCGAGCTGCTCGGCAAGATCAATGGCGCGGTCGGCAACTACAACGCCCACGTCGTCGCCTATCCGGACGTCGACTGGCCGGCCTTCGCCGCACGCTTCGTCGGCGGCCTCGGACTCACGATCAACGCCTCGACCACGCAGATCGAACCGCATGACTGCATCGCGGAGATCGCCGACGCAAGCCGACGCGCGAACACGATCCTGATCGATTTCGCGCGCGACATCTGGGGTTATATCTCGCTCGGCTATTTCCGCCAGGCGCTCAAGGCTGGCGAAGTCGGCTCGTCGACGATGCCGCACAAGGTCAACCCGATCGATTTCGAGA
>JBEBXZ010000254.1:0-4391 GCA_040391335.1 Dokdonella fugitiva
CCTCGAGACGTTGGCCGAAGCATGTTTTCGTCGACGTGCCCACGTCATGGGATGTCAAAGGACGTGACAGAGACCATCGAGCCCGGGATCAAATTCCGGAAAGATTGGATAAGCCATCCAGAACAAGGGCTTGAGATCGGAGCGAAACCCGTGTCGTGGCTGCGCATGGAAGTAAACTGTTTCGCCGGAAGCGGTGGATGACACACGCGGGACAACGCGCTGGAACAGACATGGAACAAAGCCCACGCACTTTCCAGAGCAACGACGAGAGGGCATGAACACAGCGATCCCGTTCCGCGACGGCGGCCGCAAGGAGGAGCGCAAAACGGTTGAATGGCTGCGCAGGGGCGCACGCTGATTGCTGCAGCGCGCCTTGCACTCGCGCGTTGCGTCGCGGCACGCTCCATACTCGGTCTGCCGGATTCGATCCGCTGGAATATCGGACGCAGACTGCTGCCAAGGAAGCCAAATCACAGCACCAGCCGCCTGCTGCACATGGCCCGTTGAGAGAACCCGATGATCCCGTCCAAGGCTGAAGTCAACCTGCACGTTTCGCGCGTGCTGAATGCCGCATGCGAGCAGCAAGGGATCGTGCAGGCACCGATGCCCGACCATGTAACCGCTTCCTGGCGACGCTCGATCGATACCTGGGGTCTCGACCCCGCCGGCGTGAGTCGACCGCGGGTCCTCGAGCATCGCGCAGTCTGTGAACGCCGCGACCGCCTCGAGCGCCTGCTGCAGGTCGCACGCGGCAATGTCAGCGACCTGCATGCACGTGTCAGCGGCTCGGGGTACTGCGTACTGATGACTGACGGCGAGGGAGCCACGCTCGATTTTCGCGGCCTTCCGTCTATCGATCGTGAGCTGCAGACCTTCGGCATGCGCACCGGCACCTGCTGGTCCGAACCGGACGAGGGCACCGGCGCAATCGGCATCGCCCTCGCCGAACGTGTACCTGTCATGGTCCACAAAACCCAGCATTTCCGCGCGCACAACATCGGCATGTCGTGCAATGCGGCTCCGGTATTCGGCCCGGATGATTCCCTGCTGGCCATCCTCAACGCGTCCTCGTTCAGCGGATCGGACAGACACGACAGCCAACTCGTTTTCCAGCTCGTTGCACGCAGCGCACTGCTGATCGAGAACGCATTCTTCGCCGACCTGTACAAGCACTCCTGGATGCTCTCGATTGGCACCTCCGAGAATTTCACCGCATCCCGCGGCGAGCACCTGCTTGCCTTCGACGAGCCCGGCACGATCATCGCGAGCAATCGCGGGGCGCGCCGGTTCGGTCCCGGCGGCACCTTGGAAGCGCTCGATCTGGAAGCCCTGTTCGATCGATCCGGTCGTGACCTGATCCGCATGGCGCACGAGCATCCGGGCGGCGTGATTCCGCTGCGCTCCAACGCTGCTGGCGAGCAGTTGTATGCGCAGGTGCGGGCGCCCACGCGCCGGCTGCGCGCGACCCCGGTCGCCACGAACGCGGGATCGACATTGGGCGACGTCAGCGTCGCCGACCAGCACCTCATGCAGACCGTGCATCGGCTCAAGCGGATCGTCGACCAGAAGATCCCTATTCTCCTGCTCGGCGAAACGGGCTCGGGCAAGGAGGTGTTCGCGCGCGCGATCCACCAGCAGAGTGCGCGCTGCCTCAAGCCATTCGTTGCATTGAACTGCGCAGCACTTCCTGAAGGCCTGATCGAGAGTGAACTGTTCGGCTATCAGGGTGGCGCATTCACCGGCGCCCGCGCACACGGAGAGAAAGGAAAGATCCAACTGGCGGCGGGTGGCACGCTGTTTCTCGATGAAATCGGCGATATGCCGCTTGCCCTGCAGACGCGCCTGCTGCGTGTGCTGTCCGAAGGCGAAGTGCTTGCGCTGGGCTCCTCGCAGGTGTCGCGGGTCGATCTCAACGTGATCTGCGCGACGCATCGCGACCTTCCCGCCATGGTCGCTGCCGGAGCGTTCCGCCAGGATCTGTTCTTCCGTCTGAATGCCGCGACGTTCCACATTCCACCCTTGCGGGAACGCTCCGACCAGCGCGAGTTGATCCGTCATCTGTTCGACCAGGAGTGCGCTCGTCAGTCACGCCCATGCATGGTCCTGCCCGAAGAGACGATCGAATGTCTCATGCAGCTCCGCTGGCCTGGCAATGTGCGTCAGTTGCGTAACGTGATCAGCTATGCGATCGCGCTGTGTGACGATTCGTTGCGCCTGGGCATCGACCAATTCCCTCCTGAATTGCTCGATGCCGCAGGCAGGCCCCCGCAAGGACGCAAGCAAACGGACGGCCAAGCCAAAACGCGCGTCAGCGATGCGGCGCAAAACCAGAAGGCGCAGGCGCAGGAACTGCGCGAACGCAGCGAGATCCTTGCCGCACTCAAGCAAAACGACTGGCACATGTCGCGAGCGGCGCTGCAGATCGGCGTGTCGCGAACGACCCTGTATCGCAAGCTTCGCCGCTACGACATTGTGTCGGCGGGTCTCAGTTGATCGAAGCACGCTGTTAAGGGAGCCGCCGCATCGGGCGACGCCTGCAGTAGCACGCGTGATGCCCTGATCTGCTCCCGGCAGATCAGATTCAGACCGAGCTTCCGGTCTCTCCGAGCACGATTCTCAACCTCGCCACGAGGCGCTCCCGGGCGTGTTCGGCGTGTTGCTCGGTCAACTCGGCGGCACGCGCGACGGAACCCGCGGCAATGGCATCGGCAATCGCCGCATGCTCGTCCCAGATCGCATGGCGCTGGCCGGAAACCATAAGCACGGCGCCCATCACGCGGCGCAGGTGAGCCCAGTGCAGGCGTGCGCTTTCCTCGATCAGCGGATTGCCGGAGGCGCGATAGATCGCGAGATGAAACTGCATGTCAGCGTCGATCATCGCCTTGATGCTGCTGGATGCCGATGTCGTGCGTCCATTGTCGAGCAGCGCACGGTCCATGCGGAAACAACGCTGCGCGGCAAGACGCGCAGCCAGCGAATCGAGCGCGCCACGCACCTCGTACAACTTGGAGGTCCAGTCCGCGTCGAGCGGCGCAACCAGTACGCCGCGCCCTGGCGCGTCCTGCACAAACCCGTCCTTTCGCAAAAGTTGCAAGGCCTGCAGCACTGGCGAACGCGAGACGTTCATCTGCTCGGCGATTTCCTCCTGCGTCAGGCGGGTTCCGGGCGCGAGGCTTCCGTCGCTGATGGCGTCGAGCAAGGCCTGATAGACCTCATCGGCGTAGCTGGGGCGGGCTTCGAGTTTGCTGAATCGGGAGGCATTCACGCGCCAAGTCTACCTGTATTCAGAGTTCATTGGCTCGAAGGAAGGCGTCGAGCGCCTCGACATGCCACCGAAAATCCTTTCAAAACAAAGCAGAGAGGGAACACGAGGAGCGCATTTGACATGCTGCCGCTCCCAAGTCTACATTCTGAATACAGAACACAGTATCCATCAAGTCCGTGTGTGAATCCTTCGCGATGGATGTCGTCACCGCTACTGCACCTTCCCCAGCTCGCCGCGCTCAGCCCGCTGCGGTCGCCAGAACCAGGAAACAACCATGAATCTTGAAAACGAGAACGGCCCCGCGGCACCTGCCGACAGCCCCGCAACGCCCGCTTCCGCCAGCCGCAAGCCGTATTCCGGATATTTCTCCAACCATGTCCCTCGCCATGATCCGGAACTCACCGAGACAGGGCCGGGCACGGTCATGGGTGAGTACATGCGCGCGTTCTGGCATCCCGTATGCATGATGCTCGAACTGACCGATACACCGCGCTATCTCAAGATTCTCGGCGAGGAACTCGTGGCCTTCCGTGACGGTGAGGGCCGCATTGGCGTCCTGCACGCGCACTGCGTTCATCGCGGCGCCTCACTCGAGTACGGTGCGATCCAGCAGCGCGGCATCAAATGCTGCTATCACGGAATGGTGTTCGACGTGGATGGCACCTGCCTGCATGTGCCTTTCCCCAAGGGCGAAGAACGTGAAGCCGAGAAATTCGCCTGCTCGATCCAGCAGGGCGCCTACAAGGCGATCGAGCGCAACGGCCTGGTTTTCGCGTACATGGGACCACCGGACCGCGAACCTCCATTTCCGGAGTGGGAAGGCAATTTCACCGTGGCTGAGGGCGACGAGCTCGTTCCGTACAGCAATTTCCAGCACTGCAACTGGCTGCAGGTGCAGGACAACGCCGCGGACAACTATCACCCTACGGCCCTGCACTCCGCGAAAAACGTCGTCGGCGGCCACTATCAGGGGACAACTTTCGATGAGGTCGGCGCGGCATCGATGGAAGTGGCCCCCGACATGGTCTTTATTCCGGTCCACCAGGGCCGCGGGCTCGCCTGCGCCGGTGCGCGTCGCGTGGACAAGGACCGCATGTTCGTGCGCGTGCAGCACCAGGTCCTTCCG
>JBEBXZ010000255.1:0-4380 GCA_040391335.1 Dokdonella fugitiva
CAAGCGCGGCGACGCAGGCCTGTTCGAGCACCCAGACGTCAAGTGCTTCGACTAGGCCCAGGGGCTCAAGCTCGGCGATGAACGCATCGGGCAGCAGGCGCCCGCGTTGCGGATGTTGCCAGCGCACCAATGCTTCGAAGCCACAGATTTCGAGGCTCCAGCCATCCAGCAAAGGCTGGAACTCGAGAATCAGTTCGTTGCGTGCGAATGCCGTGCGCAGTTCCGATTGCAGGGCGAGGTGCTGTTGCGCTTCGGCGTCGAGGTCCGGCGCATAGAATCGATAGCGCATGGAGCCTTCGCGGCGGGCCCGCGCGCGCGCCATTTCGGCGCGCGATTGCAGTGCGTCGGCCGTGCTCGCATCCTGCGGCGATATGGCGATGCCCACGCTTGCCTCAAGCGCCACTTCGCGGCCATTCCAGAAAAGTGGCCGGGCCAGCGCATTGAGGACTTGCTCGGCCACGCGCCCGGCTCCCGCTTCGACGCTGATGCCGGTGCCGTGCAGGGCGAAATGATCCGCTCCCGGGCGCGCTGCGACGAGGCCTCGTGATCGAGCGATTTCCTCGATGCGTTCCGCAGCGGTTGTCAGCGCGAGATCGACGCCATCCATGCCGAATGCTGCAGCGACGTGGCCGAGATTGTCCATGCGCACCAGGGCGAGTGCCGCGCCGTGCGGGTTCTGCATCTGCAGGGTCAGGTGTTCGAGCATGTACTGGCGGTTGGGCAGGCCGGTCAGCGGATCGAAATGACGCAGGTGGGCGGCCGCATCCGTCGCATGTTCGGCGCGTGCCCGCTCGTCTTCGAGCAGCCAGATCACCAGGCCGTAACCGATGAAGAGCTGCGTGATCAGGCTGATCACGCTGGTGTACCGCATCCATGACCAGACCGGAGCGCCGTTCGCCTGCATCGCGTACGCGGCGAACACATGCAGCAGGTCGAGGCCATAGACGCACAATGCGATAGCCGTCAGCTGCTGGCCGAGCCGGCCTCGTGGCCAGCGCGCAAGAATCGCCACACCCATGGTCAGGGCCGCGATGCCGGTGATCAGATGGCGCAGGCCGACGCGCAGGAACAGGCGTTCCTGCGAGTGCTGGGGATCAAACGCGAACGCGAGTCCGCTTGCGATGCCGACAAGAGCAGCGAACACCAGTGCCTCGATGACCTGGACGCGTGTCCAGCGGCGGGTGCGCCAGATCGCAAGCGTGCCCATGATCAACAGCACGACCTGGGAATAGGCCGCTACCAGCGAGATGACGGAAAGGGCGAGGCGTGGCGAAAAAGCGGCGGAATTGCTTTCGCGCAGGCTGATCGAGATCCCCGCGGTGCCGAGATAGATCGCCAGCGCGAGGAAGCTCAGGGCCCACAGATACAGATGATCGCGCTGGAACACGCGATGGTAGTGCGCAAAGATGGCGCTCTGGGTCAGCGCGATGAGCGATCCCGCTCCATAGAGCACGAGCTCGAGGATCCCCCAATCATTCATTCCCGAGCCTCGTTGCGGTAAAAGTCCGGCGGTATCTGAGCCCAGCGCCCGAGGGTTTGTCAAAGATTGCTTCCGGTCATCGATTGTGTTCGTTTCGTCATGCGCAGTCCATGCTGCGTGCATCTCTATTTTTGCCTTGTTTGGAATTGCCGCATGAACCGCGTTGACGTTCGCCCACTCGCGATTTTCCTGATGGGCCCCACGGCTTCCGGCAAGACGCAACTCGCCTGCGAGCTGGCGACGCGTTTTGCTGTGGAACTGGTCAGCGTCGATTCCGCGCTCGTCTATCGCGGCATGGATATCGGTACCGCCAAACCCGATGCCGCGACGCTGGCGTGCCATCCGCATCGTCTGATCGACATCCGTGATCCTTTCGAAGCCTATTCGGCGGCGGATTTCCGCGGCGATGCGCTTGAGGCGATGCACGCGATCGTGGCCGCAGGTCGCGTTCCGCTGCTGGTCGGCGGTACCGGGCTCTACTTCCGGGCGCTCGAACGCGGCCTTTCGGAACTGCCGCAGGCGGATCCAGCGGTCCGCGCGCGGCTTGCCGCGGATTTCGAAAGCCTCGGCGCCGCTCAGCTGCATGCGCGGCTCGCGGCGATTGATCCGTTGGCCGCTGCGCGCATCCGTGCGGGCGATATGCAGCGCGTGCAGCGCGCGCTCGAGGTGTTCATGCTGAGCGGAAGGAACTTGTCGTCGCAGCAAGGCGGAATGCGCGATCGCTTGCCCTATCGCGTGCTCAAGCTGGCATTGCTGCCTCGGGATCGCGCTCCGTTGCATGTGCGGATCGCGCAGCGTTTCAATGCGATGATGGAGCAGGGCCTGCTCGCCGAGCTTCAGGATCTGGCCGCCAGGGGGTTTGATCCCGACCTGCCATCGATGCGCGCCGTGGGGTATCGGCAGGGCTGGGAGCATCTGGCGGGTCGCACATCGGTGGCCGAATTCCGCGACCAGGTCGTGTTCGCCACGCGCCAGCTTGCCAAGCGGCAGATCACCTGGTTGCGCTCGGAGCTTGATGCGCGGCCGATCGACCCCGATATGCCTGATGTGGCCGTGCGTGCCACGGAAGCGCTGGAGTGCTTCCTGGTACGCTGAAACTGCCAGGGAATGTCATTCTTTTGAAGGTGACATTCAGTTAAGATTCGCAACCTTGAATCGGGGCGTTCCAGGCGCTGACCCATGGTTTGGTTGCCAGGGAAATTTTGCGCTGAGCGATTTTTTGCCCGGTTTGTCTGGTTGCAAAAGGAGAATAACAATGTCGAAAGGGCAATCCCTGCAGGATCCGTTCCTCAATGCGCTGCGGCGTGAACGCATTCCCGTTTCGATCTACCTGGTGAACGGCATCAAATTGCAGGGCACGGTCGAGTCTTTCGACCAGTTCGTCGTGCTGCTGCGCAATACCGTCAGCCAGATGGTCTACAAGCACGCCATTTCCACGGTGGTGCCGAGTCGCAATGTCCGCATTGCCGGACCGGATGGTGCGGCCGTCGGCGAAGCCAACGACAACGAGTAAACTGAACTGTTCGATAGATCCCGAAAAGGTGAGCGCGCGCTCCTGCTGCAAGCACAGGAGCCGGGGCGCCATGATCCAGCGTTGCTCGAGGAATTCGCAGAGCTCGCGCGCTCCGCGGGCGCCACTGTCGTCGGTACGCTGAATGCGCGACTGGATCGACCGAATCCGCGCTATTTCGTCGGTACCGGCAAGGCGGAGGAGTTGCGGCAACACAAGGTCGCGCTCGATGCCGACCTGATCCTCGTCAATCACGCGCTTTCCCCCGTGCAGGAACGCAATCTCGAGAAGCTGACCGAGTGCCGCGTGGTCGATCGCACCGGCCTGATCCTCGATATCTTCGCGCAGCGGGCACGCTCGCACGACGGCAAACTGCAGGTCGAACTGGCCCAGCTCAAGCACATGTCGACCCGATTGGTACGTGGCTGGACCCATCTGGAACGCCAGCGTGGTGGCGCGATTGGTCTGCGCGGTCCGGGTGAAACCCAGCTCGAGATCGATCGGCGCCTGCTCGGCGAGCGCGTCAAGCAATTGCAGAAGCGCCTCGACAAGGTTGAAGTCCAGCGCTCGCAGGCACGCCGCTCGCGCGAACGCAGCGCGCTGCCGGTGGTCGCCATCGTCGGCTACACGAATGCCGGCAAGTCGACCTTGTTCAACGCGCTGACCGGTGCCGAGGTCTATGCCGCGGATCAGTTGTTCGCGACCCTCGATCCGACCTTGCGCCGCATCGACGGGCTCGATTGCGGGCCGATCGTGCTGGCGGATACCGTCGGCTTCATCCGCGATCTTCCGCATGACCTCGTTGCCGCGTTCCGCTCGACCCTCGCCGAAGCCCGTGAGGCGGACCTGTTGCTGCATGTGATCGACGCTTCCGACCCCGAGCGCGACACGCGCGTGGCCGACGTGGAGCGCGTCCTTGCCGAAATCGGCGCCGCGGACCTGCCGCAGGTGCTGGTCTTCAACAAGATCGACCGCATCGAATCAAGCCTGCCGCGCGTGGAGGCGATGGATCGTGAGGGGCCATTGCGGGTCTGGGTCTCGGCGCGCGACCGGATCGGTTTCGATTCCCTGCGCGAGGCGATCGGCCAGGCGCTGGTCAGCGAACGGGTACGCCGCGTACTGGAATTGCCGGCAGCGGCGGGTCGTTTGCGCGCGCGATTGCACGAGCAGGGCGTGGTGGTTTCCGAGAAGGCTGACGAGCAGGGTTGGCATATCGAAATCGACGCCCCACTTTCGATCATCGAGCCGATGTTCGGCATGCCGAATGGCGATGGTGATCGATTGAGGGCGGCCTTGCTTGCCCCGGCGCAAGGTGCTACCTACAATCCAGACAATACCTTGTACCCATGAAGCGCCCCCGCGGCATTCCCGCAGCGGATCCTTCCTTCGA
>JBEBXZ010000256.1:0-4341 GCA_040391335.1 Dokdonella fugitiva
ACCAACTTCAAAACTCCGCACGGCATGATCAAAGACATGGCGGGGAAGTCCGTGACGAGCTGGAATAGCCTGTTCCGTGCACCCCGATTCGAAATTCGCTTTTCGATGCGATGCCGGACATAACTTCCAGTCTGCCTGATAGTGCGCTTGAGCAGGTGGCTTACGACTGCCTGCTCAAGCTGTCATGACCGAGCAAGGCGGGAACGCTTCCTTTTCGTCCGTGTCTCCAGCGCGTCACGATCTGCACGCAGACAGGGGCGTGACGATTGCACCGCTGGATCAGTGTTGCCCCTAGGCCGGATCGACCGGCGTGTTGCCGCCGGTGAACTGCGTGCGCGCCTGGCGTCGACGGTTGGCCAGTTCGCCGCGCCAGCGACGCCACGACAGCATGCCGGCGGTCGCATAGATCAGCTTGAACATCTTGAGCCGCAGCATCACGGCCGGGCTGTCGAACACATCGCCGGCGAGCATCGAGATCACGCCATCCTCGACGCGGAAGTAGTTGCGCGGGCTGGCGAACAGGCCGCGCATGACCGGCGAGTTGAAGCGGTAGATGAACCACGAGAAGACGCGCACGCCACGCCGGATGCGCTTTTCGAACGCGCGTTGCAGGGCTGCTTCGCGCTGCGGTTCGCGCAGCGCGGCATCGACCACGGCCGCTGCACGCGTGCCGCTGTGCATGGCGAGATACACGCCCGACGAGAACACCGGGTCGACGAACGCCCAGGCATCGCCGGCCATGATCCAGCCCGGACCATGCATGCGCGAGCAGGTATAGGAATAGTTGCCGGTCACGCGCACCTCGCCGGTGATGCTCGCTTCCCGCATGCGGTTCCAGGCCTCCGGAATGCGCTGGAGGGTTTCCATCAGGAATTCCTCGTTGCGGCCCTTGCGCTGTTTCAGGTACTCGGGCCAGCACACGCAACCGACACTCATGACGCCATCGCGCAGCGGGATGAACCAGCTCCAGCCATGCGCGAAATTGTAGATGCTGATGTTGCCGGCATCGTCACCGGGACGCCGCTCGACGCCGTGGAAATGCGCGAAGATCGCCGCACTCTGGTGCTTGGCGTTCTTCTTCTTGAGCTTGAGCGCATTGCCGAGCAGGGGATCGCGCCCGCTCGCGTCGACCAGGTAGCGCGCCTTGATCTCGAACGTGTTGCCGTTGGCGTCGCGCGCGCGCGCCGAGACCTTGCCGATGCCGTCACTGGTCACCGATTCGACCTTGACCTGCTCGCGTGCGTCGACGCCGGTTCCGCGCGCATGCTCGAACAGCATCTGGTCGAATTCCTCGCGCTTCACCTGGAACGCATGCGGCGGCGACGAGCCAAGTGCGCGGCGGAAATGGAAGGTCTGGTAGTTGCCTTCATGCGAGGGGAAGTCCGCACCGAGCTTGAGCACGCCGAGTGCGCGCACTTTTTCGAGTACGCCGAGGTCCTCGAGGATCGGCAGGTTGCACGGCAACAGCGATTCGCCGATGTGGAAACGTGGATGACTGTCCTTTTCGAGCTGCAGTACATGCCAGCCGTTGCGTGCAAGCACCGTGGCCGCCGACGAACCCGCTGGTCCACCTCCGACCACCAGCACGTCACATTCCACCATCGCTTGCGCCTCATTCATGCAACTCGCTCCTCATCGTGAACACCGCTCCCGCGGTGCGCGCCGCGAACGGTCGCGACGAGGCCACATGGTACATTTGGCGGCCCACCCAGCGGCAATCGCCTGCCCGGCAACCCGTGTGAACCGCCCTCCGCACAACCAGACCGCAAGTCCTGCTCCAGCGCCGCGCCGCCGGTCGCGCATGCTGCCGGTCGCGATCGCCGGCTATGGACTGCTGGTGGGAGCCGCGCTGCTCACCGGAAATGACCTGCTCTGCGCCCTGTGCGCCGTGGTGCTGGTCAGCGTCGTGCTTGGCCGCGCCTTGCGTGCGGGCCGCTTCGCCGCGTGGCTGGGCTGGTGCGCGATGGTCGGCGGCATCGGCTGGCTGACCTGGCTGGGACAGGGCAGGCTCACTCTGGATGTGCTGCCGATCGCGATCAATCTCGCGCTGGCCGCCTTGTTCGGCCACACGCTGCTGGCCGGGCGCACGCCGCTGGTGGCGCGCGCGATCATCGTCATCGAAGGTCGCGACCGGCTCGCGCTGCCCCGCGTTGCCGGCTATGCGACAGCACTGACCGCGACCTGGACCGCGCTGTTCCTGGTCCAGGCCGGCCTCTTCATCGTCTTGCTGGCCTGGGTGTTGCCGCAGGCGATCGCGCACGGCGAAGCGCGACCGCTGGCGCTCGCCTACCTGCATTTCGGCGGCTATCTTGTACCGGTTTGCTTCATGCTGATCGAGTACGGCTTTCGGCGCTGGTACCTGCGGCACGTCCCGCATGTCTCGATGCTGCAGTTCGCGCAACGCCTCGTGCGCAACTGGCATGGCCTGCTGCGGGATGGCGAACCGATCAACCCTGTGCACTGAAACCTGACCCGGATTCCGATGGAACAAACCGAAACACTGTGCATTCCGACGTCGCATCCCTGCCTGCCCGGGCACTTCCCCGGACAGCCGGTGGTGCCGGGCGTGGTCATCCTGGACCAGGTCGCGGCCTGCCTCGAGCGCGCCGGTGCCGGGACGTTGCGGCGCATGGCCACGGTCAAGTTCCTCGCGCCGCTGCTGCCCGGGGAACAGGCGCAGATGCAGGTCAGGGTCGATGACAAGCGCGTGCGCTTTCGCGTGCTGCGCGGCGACACCGTGCTGGCCAGCGGTGACGGGGAACTGGCGTGAGCAAGCATTGGACGAAACAGTCCGAAGGGGGCGGCCGCTTTGCACTCCTGCTGATCCGCAACATTGGGCTTTTGTGCGGACGGCGTGTTTCACGGCTGCTGCTGTATCCGATCACCTTGTATTTCTTCTTCCGCCGCACGAGCGAGCGGCGCTGCTCGTACGAGTATCTCGAACGCGTTTTTGGCAGGCCGGCGAACGTCTGGCAGGTGATGAAGCACATCCATTGCGTCGCCTCGACGATGCTCGATCGCGTCTTCATGCTGACCGCGCATCTGCGCAGTTTCGATGTGCGCGTGCATGGTATCGACGAGCTGCACGCGCAGATGCGGCCGGATCGTGGCTTGCTGTTGCTCGGCGCACATGTCGGCAGCTTCGAGGCGTTGCGCGCGCTGGCGCTGCAGCATCCGGACGTCAAGGTTCGCGTCGTGCTCGACACCCAGCAGACGCCAGCGATGACCGAAATGCTGCATGCGCTCAATCCCGAGATCGCGATGAACGTGATCGACGCGTCGAGGCCAGGTCACGAGATCGTCCTGGCCTTGCACGATGCGATGCAGGAAGGCGCCCTGGCGACCTTGCTCGGTGATCGCGGGCGCCCGCACGAAACCTTCGTCGAAGTCGACTTTCTCGACTCTCCGGCACGCTTTCCGGTCGCACCGTTCCTCATCGCCAGCATGCTCAAGGTGCCGATCGTGCTCTGCCTTGGCATCTATGGCGGCGGCAATCGCTACGACCTGATCTTCGAGGTCCTCGCGGAACGCCTCGACCTGCCGCGCCGCGGCAGCGAAGCGGAGCTGCGCGCCATCGTGCAAAGCTACGCTTCGCGGCTTGAGCACCACGTCCGCGCCAATCCCTACAACTGGTTCAATTTCTATGATTTCTGGAACCTGCAAACGACGACTGACGAGCAGCCTGATATGGCTCGCCCTGCCCTGTCTCGCAGCAGCGGCTGAGGTCGATCCGGCGACGCTGGTCGCCGGCCTCAAGCGCGAACTGCCGGCACGCACGGCGTTTACCGAAGTGCGCTTCGCGCAGATGTTCGATCGACCCGTCATCGCACGCGGCGAACTCGAATACCTCGGCCCGGGCCGTCTCGGCAAGCGCGTCGACACGCCGTACAAGGAAACGATGACGATCGCCGATGGCCAGGTGAACGTGCAGCGCGGCACGCGTGCGCCGCGCCAGATCGCGCTCGGGCAGATTCCGGAACTCGAAGGTTTCCTGCGCGGCTTCAGCGCCTTGCTCGGCGGCGAAGCGGGTGCGCTCGCGCGTGATTTCGCGCTGACCACGAGTGGCGACGCGACGCGCTGGAAACTCGTGCTGACGCCGAAGGACGCGCGACTGAAGCGTCGCATCAAGGCGATCGAAGTGGACGGCGCGGGAACGTCCGCGCGCTGCTTCAGCGTGCTCGATGCGGATGGCGACGCGAGCATCATGCGCGTCGAGGAACTGGCTGCCGAAGAACTGCCGAAACCGTTGACGCGCACCAATATGGAGATCACCTGTCGTCGCGGAAACGTCAAGCCGTGAGCATGCGCACGCGCCGCTTCGTCCTGCTCATCGGCTGGATC
>JBEBXZ010000257.1:0-4327 GCA_040391335.1 Dokdonella fugitiva
CTGGCCAGCGTGATCGGCCTGTTCACGGATTTCCTGCAGGTCGGCTCGGTGTTCGCGCCGAAGAAGGTCAAGCCCGATATCTCGCGGCTCAACCCGGCCGAAGGCATCAAGAAGATGTTCTCGATGGACAATCTCGTCGAGGTATTGAAATCGATCGGCAAGACCGCCGGGCTCGGCGGCATCTTCCTCGTCGTGCTCTGGTCCCTGCTGCCGCAATATATCGAGTTGCCGCTGGGGCAACCCGGCAACATCGGCACGGCGCACTGGGAAGGCATGTTGCGCATGTGCGCATGGACGGTGTTCGTGTTCTTTTTCGTTTCCGCGCTGGATTCGTTCTACCAGCGCCATTCGTTCATCAAGCGCCTGCGCATGAGCCGGCGCGATATCCGTCAGGAATCCAAGGAGAACGAAGGTGATCCGCACATCAAGGGCAAGCGCCGCCAGTTGCATCACGAGTGGGCTCAGCAGAACATGCTGCATTCGGTGCGCAAGTCGAGCGTGGTCGTGACCAATCCCACGCACGTCGCCGTGGCGCTGCTCTACGAATCGGGCGAGACCGACCTGCCGGTGGTGGTCGCCAAGGGCGAGGATCATGAGGCCGCGCTGATCCGCAAGGCTGCCGAGGAGGCGGGTGTGCCGATCATGCAGAACGTCGCGCTCGCTCGCGGCCTCAACGAGAAGGTCGAGATCGACGACTACATCAGCTCGGATTTCTTCCAGGCGGTGGCGGAAGTGTTGCGCTGGGCCGAGCAGATCCGCAGCGCGCGCGACGGCAGGTAGTTTCCGTCGGGGCGGCGGTGGATCGCGACAAGCCGTGCAGTGCTGCCTGTCAACCGAGCACGCCGCGCAGCAGGCCGAGCAGCGACTTGTTCTGCACGATGTTCTGCAGCACGACCTGCACCAGCACGCCGAGCATGAGCAGGACGATCCACGTGCCGACCCAGGCCTTGATCGGCAGCGCGAGCTGGAACACGTTGAGTTGCTGCGCATAGCGGTTGATCAGGCCGAAGCCGATGTCCATCAGCGACATGACGACGAGCGCCGGTGCCGCCTGCGTGAGCCGCGGCATGAATTCGGCTACCGGCCAGACCTGGTAACTCGTCAGCAGCAGGTCGAGAAACAGCAGGAACGCGCCGCTGGCCATGAACAACCATGACGCGAACTGGCTGAGGAAGGCGCCGGTGAGCGACGTCTGGTGGCCGGCGAGGGGATCGACGATGCTGGCCATCGTGGTGCCGACCTTGGCATCGATGAGATTGCCGGCCGCACCGATCGCCCAGAACACGATGCCGAACGTGAAACCGATGGCGAGGCCGATGAAGAGCTCCTTGACGATGATCGCGGGCCACATGCCATCGCCCATCGCGCTGTACGGAGATACCGCCGCGGCGAGCGGGAACACGACGATCGACAGGCTCACGAAGAAGCTGTTGCGCACCAGTGGCGGCATCGAGCTGCTGCTGAGCAGCGGCAGCGCGAGAAACGCGGCGACGATGCGCGGCAGGGTCAGCGCGATGCCGAGGACATTGTTGCCGAACAGCTCGAACGGCATCAGTGGCGCGCCATGTCCGGGAACTCGGTGAAGATGCGATCCGAGAAGTGGTACAGCGTGCCGCCGATCATCGAGGTGGTGACGAACAGCACGATCACGATCACGACGAATTTCACCGTGTAGCTGAAGGTCTGCTCCTGCAATTGCGTTGCGGCCTGCAGGAACGCGATCAGCAGGCCGACGATCGAGGCCGCGATGATCGGCGGCGCCGACAGCACGAGCACGAGCCAGAGCGCATCCTGGGTCAATCGAATGATGTCGAATCCCATGTCCGCCTCAACGATAGGTCAGGATCAGGCCATGCACGAGCTTGGCCCAGCCATCGAGGAAGACGAACAGCAGCAGCTTGAACGGCAACGACACCGTGGTTGGCGAAAGCATCATCATGCCCATCGCGAGCAGGATGTTGGATACGACGAGATCGATGATCAGGAACGGCAGGAAGATCAGGAATCCGATCTGGAATGCCGCGGTTAGTTCGCTGACAGTGTATGCCGGCACGACCACGATGTAATCGCTGGCACTGACGCCGGCGCGGCGCTCCTCCGGCAGCAGGCGTTGTGCGCTGTTGAGGAAGAACGCGCGTTCCTTTTCGCTCGAATGGCGGATCAGGAAATCGCGCAGCGGCTCCTTGCCGGCCTCGACGAGTTCGACCATGCGTTCGACGTTCATCGGCGCATCCGGCTTTTCCTGCATCTTCGTGCTGATCGCATCGTAGGTGGTCAGGATCACCGGATTCATGACGTAGATCGAGAGGATGATCGCCAGTCCATTGATCACGACGTTCGGCGGCACCTGCTGCAATCCCAGCGCATTGCGCAGCAGGCTCAGCACGACGACGATCTTGGTGAACGAGGTCACCATGACCGCTACGAATGGCGCCATCGACAACCCGACAACGGTGACGATGACGAGTGCGGGGCTGAAACTACTGAAGTCCATCGATTTCCCAGCCCTCGAGCTGCACGCCGAGCGTCTCACCGATGGCGACCAGGCGGCCGTGTCCGACGTGCTTGCCATTGGCCCGGATGCCGATGCGCGCATGCTCGACCTGGCTGCCCAGCTCGAACACATAGCCGGGCTCGAACGCCGACAGTTCGGCCAGTGGAATGCTGGTTTCGCCCAGCGTGAATGCGATGCGCACCGGAAGTTGCGCAAGCGGATCCGCTGCCGTTGCCGGGGTTTCGCTGTCGGGTTCCGGGGTGATTCCGGATGTGTCGTTCATCGGGGTTCTCCATGATTCGTCGATAGTCCACGACGCCGTCGCGTCGATGCGCACCCGTCCGTCGTTCCAGGAAGCCGTCCAGCCGCGTGAGTCGTCTTCGTTAGGTGCCAGGTGCAGTTGGCCGAACGCCGAACGCCGATCGCCGAGCACGAGGACGTCGCCGCGTTCGAGTGCACGCAATTCGTTCAGCGCGAGCTCCGGGCCCATTGCCGAAAGCTTCAGCGAGGCGGGCAGGTGATCCAGGGCCGCCCGATTGCCGCGGGTTTCCGGATTGTCGTGGGCGGATGCCAGCAGGTGGCGCAATACAGCGGGTTCGATATGCAGCACGCCCTCATCGCTGGTGCCGTTGTCGTCGCCGATGGCGAAGCCGATCGCGACGAGTCCGGGGGCGATGTCGGAATCCGCATCGAGCAAGGCCTGCGGCAGCGTGGCGCTATCGAAGATGCGCGCGAGCCGCGTCATCGGCCGACGATGTGCAAGCGTCCATGCGGTCAGCCGCGCGTTGCCTGCATAGTCGCTCCAGTCGAGTTCACCGACGGGGTCGAGGGTGCCGGAGGTGATCGAGAGTTCGCCAGGGCGGCCACCGATCGTGACGCCGACGCGTTCGCCGAGCGACATGGCCGATGGCATGCGCGGCTCGAACCAGAACGATGAGCCTGCGCCGCCCAGCGTCCACCGCCTGGGCTTCGAGAACAGTTCGCGCAGCAGTGCCGCGGCATCGGCGGAGTAGCGGGGCAGGCGTTCACGCAGGCTCGACGTGGAAGGCTCTGGAATGGTTGCGACGCTTGCGTTCATGCATATCCCATGGTCAGGCGTACCAGATCGGGCAGGTTGCGGACACCGAGCTTGGTCATCATGTTCGCGCGGTGCAGTTCCACGGTCTTGATGCTGATGCCGAGTTCATCGGCGACCACCTTGTTCAACTTCCCGGCGACCACGAGTTCCATCACCTGGCGTTCGCGCGGCGTGAGCTGGGCAATCCGTTTCGATGCATCCGCATTGCGCGCCGGTGCTTCGGCGCCGAGCGAGATGGCCTGGTTGATCGCATGCACGAGGGTTTGTTCCTCGAACGGCTTCTCGATGAAATCGATCGCGCCCTTGCGCATCGCTTCAACGGCAAGAGGCACGTCGCCGTGCGCGGTGATGAAGATCAGCGGCAGCGGACAATCGCGGCGTCGCAATTCCTCGTGCAGCTCGATGCCGCTCATGCCTGGCATGCGGATATCGCTGACGATGCAGGATCCGGCGGTGCTGTCGCCGTGCGTGCGGTCGAGTGCGACGAGGAACTCGTGGCCGCCGGGATAGTCGCGCACGGCGAAATCCGCCGCTTCTAGCAGCCATGCGGTGGAGCGCCGGAACGCCTCGTTGTCATCGACCAGGTGAATCAGTGGCCGGGCCATGGTGTCTCCCTCAGCGGCGTGAAGGCGGCAGCGTGAACACGAATACGCTGCCGCCTTCCGGGTTGGGTTCGTAGTAGAGCCGTCCCGCGGGGTACTCGATGATCGAGCGGCAGATCGCGAGGCCGATGCCCCTGCCGTCGGGCTTGGTCG
>JBEBXZ010000258.1:0-4326 GCA_040391335.1 Dokdonella fugitiva
ATCGAGGTCGTCGTCGTCTTGCCGTGCGTGCCGGCCACCGCGAACACCTGTCGCTCACCGAGCAGACGTTCGCCGAGCCATTGCGGCCCGGAAATGTAAGGCATCTGTGCATCGAGCACATGCTCGACCGCGGGATTGCCACGCGACAAGGCGTTGCCGACAACGACCAGATCCGGCGCCGGATCGAGATGCGCAGCGGAATAGCCGGATTTGAGCGCAATGCCGAGCTGTTCGAGCTGGGTGCTCATCGGCGGATAGACGTTGGCGTCCGAGCCTTCGACCGTATGCCCGAGCTCGCGCGCAAGAGCCGCAACGCCGCCCATGAAGGTTCCGCAGATGCCGAGGATGTGAAGTTTCATGGGGCTAGTCTAACTAGTGCGCCTTCATGTGGCGCCGGAAAAGATCGCCTGGCCGAGCGCCCAGTCGGCGATTGCCCAGGACAGGGCGAGCATCACGCCCAACGAGAACGGCGCGTCGATCGCCTGGCGCACGATGTGCGCATCGACGCAAACCTTCCAGGCGACGATGCCGAGACCAAGCCAGGCCATCAGCATCTGCGTCGCGTTCAACGGCACTTCTTCGGATGGCGCTGATCCAAACAACAGGGAAACCGGCAGGATGAGCACCGAGAACGCCATCGCGCACAGCACCAGCGTGCTCGCCGTCTGTACGTAGCGATGCTGGAGTCCACGCATGGTCAGCGCGGTCCAGCTCAGTCCGAGCAGCAGCACCATCGACAACAGCGAACGCCCGAGCAGCGGTCCCTTGAAGTCGATCAGGTTGCCGATGAGTTGATCGAGCACGAGGCTGGCCGCGATCAGCCCGATCAACAATGCCGGCGAATGCGCGATATCCTGCGGACCACCCCGCAATCGGCAGCACTGCACGGCAAATCGCAGCAATTGCCCGGGACTGGATACTGGAATGTTCATGCAGGTACCGGGGCTGCGCAGAAGAATCGCAGACGCGAACGACGTCGAGACAACGGATATGAAACCAACGATGCCGACACGGCACGCTCGCGGCGCAATCCGGGCTCAGACCGGCAAGGCGGCCTGGATGCGCTTGAACACCTCATCGAGTTCGCCCACGCCATCGACGGTGACGAGCTTGCCCTTCCCGGCGAAGTAGCCCGCGACGGGCTCGGTCTGCTCGGCGTAGATGCGCAAACGTTCGCGGACGGTTTCGGGGCTGTCATCCTTGCGGCCTTCCGCGGCGGCACGCCCGGCAATGCGCTGGACGATCAACTCGTTCGGTACGTCGAGCTTCACCGCGACATCCAGCGGCTGGCCGATACGCTCGAGCAGCGCTTCGAGAGCGGCGCACTGCGCGACATTGCGCGGATATCCATCGAGAATGAAACCCGCCTCGGCATCCGCCTCGGCCAGTCGCTCCTCGAGCATGCCAAGCACGATCTCGTCGGAAACCAGTTGCCCGGCTTCCATGACGGCCTTCGCCTTGATGCCCAGCGGCGTTCCCGCCTTGACCGCGGCGCGCAACAGGTCGCCGGTGGATACATGCGGCACGCCGAGAGCGGTTTTGAGCGTGGTGGCCTGGGTGCCCTTGCCCGAACCGGGAGCGCCGAGTAGCACGAGTCGCATAGATATCCTTGCGTGAAGCGCGCCGACGGAACAACCCGAATGCTGCGCTAGAATTTGGAGCCGGGAAACGCCGCGTAACGCTAACTTCTGCGGCAGGCGTAGTCAAACCGCCATTTCGACCCGACTCCTACCAGAAGGAAATCCACCGATGCAAGGCAACCTGCTCTACGCGCAGTCCGGCGGCGTCACCGCAGTCATCAATGCGACCGCATGTGCCGTGATCGAGACGGCGCGCAAGCACAAGGTGCGCGTGCTCGCTGCGCGCAACGGCATCATTGGCGCGCTGCGCGAGGAACTGATCGACACCTCGAAGGAATCCGCGAGCGCGATTGCGGCATTACGCCACACCCCTGGCGGCGCCTTCGGTTCCTGCCGATACAAGCTCAAGTCCCTCGAGCAGAACCGCGCCCAGTATGAGCGACTGATCGAGGTGTTCCGCGCGCACGACATCCGCTGGTTCCTCTACAACGGCGGCAACGACTCGGCCGACACCGCGCTGAAGATCTCGCAGATCGGCAAGGCGCTCGGCCATCCGGTCACGGTCGTTGGCGTGCCGAAGACGGTGGACAACGATCTCGCCGTGACCGATTGCTGCCCGGGCTTCGGTTCGGTCGCCAAGTACACGGCGATCTCGACGCTCGAAGCCAGCCTCGATGTCGCGTCGATGGCGGAATCCTCGACCAAGGTATTCATCATGGAAGTGATGGGTCGCCATGCAGGCTGGATCGCTGCCGCCGGCGGACTCGCCGGCAAGACGGCGGATGATGCGCCGCAGATCATCCTGTTCCCGGAAATTCCGTTCGACGAGGATTCCTTCCTCAAGCGCGTCAAGGCGACCGTCGAGCGCATCGGCTGGTGCACGGTGGTGGTCTCGGAAGGCGTGCGCAACAAGGAAGGAAAATTCCTCTCCGAGGTCGGTACACGTGATGCATTCGGCCATGCGCAACTCGGCGGGGTCGCGCCGCTGCTCGCCGATCTCGTCAAGCAGAAGCTCGGCTACAAATACCACTGGGCGATGCCTGACTACCTGCAGCGCTCGGCGCGTCACATCGCGTCGAAGACGGATGTCGAACACGCCTACGCGGTGGGCAAGGCCGGCGTCGAATATGCGCTGGCCGGCCGCAATGCGGTGATGCCGGCGATCGTGCGCACCTCGGACGTGCCGTATCGCTGGAAGATCGAGCCGGTGGCGCTTTCAAAAGTGGCCAACCACGAAAAGAAACTGCCGAAGAGCTTCATCCGGCGCGATGGCTACGGCATCACCGAGGCCGCACGTCGCTATCTCGAACCGCTGATCCGCGGCGAAAGCCCGCCGCCGTCGGGCAAGGATGGCCTCCCCAAGTACGTACGCCTGAAGAACCTCGCGGTCAAACAGAAGCTTCCTGCCTACGCGATCGAGGACAAATAGCGCGCAACGGGACCAGGTACCCGCACGTCGCTGGCGTGCGCCGCGCGGGTCAGTGGCCGTCGTGAAGGGGCCGCTTTCGCGATGATGGTTTTCATCGCGGAACTCCGTAATAGGTCGGCATCGGTACCGCCGCGGGATTTCCGCGGCGGGCCGCATGTCCGAACGGGGTTCTCCATGATCGATCCACACTTCCAGCGAGGCGTCTGCAGCATCGCCGTCGCCCTGCTTCTCGCCACGTCCGCGCATGCCGCACCAGCGAGCGGCGACCGCTACCAGGTCACGAGCAAGTTCGAGATCAAGGACATGCCGTTCCCGATGCCGAACCAGACCACCGAGGTCTGCACGGCGAAGGATGGCGGTGATGCCTCGATGGTGCCGAAGGACAAGAACTGCCGCGTCCTCGATTACAAGAAGGTCGGCAATCGCAGCTCGTTCCGCATGGAATGCTCGGGCAAGGATGCGATGAGCGGCGACGGGGAAACCGAGTTGCTCGGCGCCGGCGCCTATCGTGGCCGCATCAGCGCGCGCAGCATGTCCGGCGGCGAGGCGATGGACATGACGATCCGTTTCGAAGGAAAGCGCATCGGCGATTGCGACTATGCCAGCGAATCGCCCGCCGCGCAGGGCGCCGCCCTGCTCAAGCAGACCTGTGAATCGCAGCTCGACGTACCGGCCGCCTATGCGATGTTCACCGGAGCGGGCGCCACCTGTGCGGCCCAGCGCGCGGCCTTCTGCTCGCGTATCGGCACGCAGGCCGACACACTCGGAAATCCGGCGAACTTCCCGGCCAACGAACTGGCGTTTCCATGGCAGGCATTCGAGGCCTGCGGCCGCCCGCGCGCGACGATCGTGGCCAAGGCCTGCGCGAGCGCGAAGGCTTCGGCAAACCTCGGTTTCATCGGACAACACTGCCCGACCCTCGTCGTCCAGGCCTGTGAAAGCGCCGACGCCCGCAAGGACACCCGCTTCATCGTCAACCACTGCGCCGAGAAGGCGCGCATGATCGCCGCCGAGCAATGCCAGGGACGCGGCTACACGGCGATGCGCACTTCGCCCTACCGGGATTTCTGCAGCCAGCAGGCCGCCACGCGCGTGCGCGAGCGCAACGTGGATGCGCCCGCCGCGAACGAAGCTGCAGCGCCCACGGCGGAACCGGCACGCAAACCGGGCTTGCGTGAACGGCTCAAGAACCTCAAGGACCGCGCGAGCGGCGACTGAGCCAATGCGCGCGCTGGCCTTGCTTGCCTCGCTGGCATGCCTGCCGGCGCACGCCGGAACCACGTTGGCGGATCCGTATCCCGACGTCGCCGCGGCGCA
>JBEBXZ010000259.1:0-4325 GCA_040391335.1 Dokdonella fugitiva
GTGGAAGGAACCGCCAACCCGCAGGCACCGAGCGGCAAGCTCAGCGCAACCGGCGCATTCGCCTTCACGACCCTGTTGCTCAGCATCATCGCGTTCTCGGTCGCCGGCCTGTTCATGCCCACCGACAAGCTCGGCATGAGCCTGCAGATCGGACCGCGCTTCGCGCTGCTGACCCTGCTCGTGATGCTGCCGCTGGTGTTCCTGATCTCCTCGCTGCAGACCCTGGCCGCCGCGTTCGCGAAAACCTTCCGCGAAGCGCAGACCTACCTCTCGCTGCTGATGTTCGTGCCGGCGGTGCCGACCATGCTGATGTCGATCTTCCCGTTCAAGACGCAGACCTGGATGTACGTCGTCCCCCTCGTCGGGCAACAGGTCACGATCACGCGCCTGATGCGCGGCGAGTTCGTCGCCGGCAACGAGATCGCCTTGTGCTTTGCCGGCAGCGCACTCGCCGCCCTGATCGTGTACTTCATCACCGCACGCATCTATGCCGGCGAACGGCTCGCGATCTCGACCTGAGCGCCCCTTCGGATATCTCCGTGCCCCGGCGCAGGCCGGGGCACAGCGCCTTGCACCCAGCAATTCGACGAGATCGCCCAGCACCCTGCGGCCTGCGATTCAGAACAGGTCGCCCTGCGGGGAATCCGGGCGTGGCGGCACGAAGTGCGAGGTATCGAGCAGCAGGTCGCGCGAGCGGACCAGGCCGAGCTTGCGGCAAGCGACGTGGAAGCGCTGGCGCAACAGGTCGGCGAACACGCCTTCGCCGCGCATGCGCGAACCGAAGCGTGCATCGTTGTCGCGCCCGCCGCGCATCTGCTGGATCAGGCTCATCACATGCGCGGCGCGTTCGGGCGCGTGCACCTCGAGCCATTCGCGGAACAACTGCTTGAGTTCGTGTGGCAGGCGGATCACGGTATAGCCCGCGATCCGCGCGCCGCCCTGCGCGGCCTGTTCGAGGATCCGCTCGATCCAGCAATCGGTCACGGCCGGGACGATCGGCGCCACCAGGACGCCACACGGCACGCCTGCCGCATTCAACGCGGCGATCGCCTGCAGGCGCCGGTGCGGCGCACTCGCGCGCGGTTCGAGCGTGCTCGCGAGCCGGTTGTCGAGCGAGGTCACCGAGATGAAGACCTGCACGAGATTCCGGCGCGCCATCGGCGCCAGCAGATCGAGATCACGCTCGACCAGGGCGTTCTTGGTGACGATGGTCAGCGGGTGCCCGCATTCGGCGAGCACCTCGATGATCTGCCGCGTGATGCGGTACTCGCGCTCGATCGGCTGGTAGGGATCGGTGTTCGCGCCCAAGTTGATCGGCAAACACGCATAGCCCGGCTTGGCCAGTTCCGCGCGCAGGCGTTCGGCGGCATTCGTCTTGGCGAACAGCTGGGTCTCGAAATCGAGCCCCGGCGAAAGGTTCAGATACGCGTGCGACGGCCGGGCATAGCAGTAGATGCAGCCATGCTCGCAGCCGCGATACGGATTGATCGAGGTATCGAACGGCACATCCGGCGATTCATTGCGGCTGATGATCGTGCGCGCGGACTCGATCGACACCCGCGTCGCCGGGCGCGGCGCCACCGCCTCGTCGCGATACCAGCCATCGTCTTCGAGGGTCTTCGCGATCGCCTCGAACCGCCCCTCGCGATTCGAGGCCGCGCCGCGTCCCTTGATGCGGGCCGGGCGGGTCAGATCATGAGGGTCGTGCGCAGGCATCGCAGCAGTATGCGCCGCTGCGTCTCAGGCTTCGCGACAGCCGCGACGCGTCGCGGCCGAGCCTCAAACTGTCGGCGGCGTTGACGGTTGCGGCGCAGCGGGCGGCGCCGGAGGAGCAGGTGCCGCGGCGGGACGTGGGGCCGGTGCGGGCGCTGCCGGTGGCGCAGGGGGTGCGGGAGGTGCTGGCGGAGCGGGCAGGGCATCCATCGAGAAGATCGACTTGTAGTCGGGCACGGTGAGCTTGAGTGTCTGCGTCTTGCGCTCGCGCAGGAACGCGATCTCGACCTGGCTGCCGCTGCGCTGGTCGCGCAGGCTGCGCAGCGCGTCGTCAGGACGTTGCACCGGCTTGCCGGCGATGCTGCGGATGACGTCGCCAGCCTTGAGGCCGGGCAGCGCGTCGTCGTTCGCGGACAGGACGAGCACGCCACTGTCGGCTCCGAAGTAGCGGCCCAGATCGCTGTTGAGTGCCGCCAGATTGATGCCCCACCACGGCATCAGCCAGTTGTGACTGCGCACGCCTTCGCGCAGTTCGGTCGCGCGCGTGGCGTGTCCGGCCATGTCGGCATGCGGCGCGCGTTCCATCACCGCGCGCGTTTCCCGGCGCAGACGGTCGCGATCGATGTCGACCACGGTATTGCCCTCACCCGCGAACAGGCGAGGCCAGCTCAATGCCTCCCGTCGTTCCGCCTTGAGCGTGAGCTCGGGCATCTCCTTGTCGTCGCGCAGATAGCGGATGCGCACTTCCTGGCCTTCCTTCAGCTCGCCGAGCGCGGCACGCGCCTGCTCCAGCGCGGTTTCGGCCTTGCGCGCGTCGATCGGCTTGCCGTTGATCGAGGTGAGGATGTCGCCATTGCGCAGGCCCGCGCGCTGGGCCGGGCCGTCGGGCGTCACCGCATCGATGCGTGGCCCGCGCGGTTCCGGGGAGAGCACGAGGCCGACCATCGCACGGTCCGCTTCGTTGAGGTAGCGGAATGCGTAGGCTCGCGGGCCGACATCGCCGAGCTTGGTGGAGAGTTCGCCCATGCGCCGCGAGAGGTCGCCGATCTGGCCGCGCAGTTCGTTCAGTTCACGGCGCGCGTTCTCGGATTCGAGGGGCGTCAATGCCTTCAGGGATGCACTCGACGCATCCGGATTTTCGGCGGCCTGCGCGGCGGGCAGGGCCAGCAGCAGAAGCGTGCAAAGGAGGGTGGGTTTCATGGCGGCACTCGCTGGAATGGATAGGTGTCAAAATGGACAGGAGTCAAAGCGGAATCGAATCCGGAATCGCGGCGTCCTGGTTGGCCAGCGCGGTGACGGGCAGGCTGCGGATGGCGGCGAGGTCCTCGAGCAGGCCGACACGCTGCCGCCACAGCGGGACAGCTTCCTGATCGTCGCGTGCGACCGAAAGCTGTGCATCGACCAGCCCGACCAGGTCCGCGATCTCGGCCGCAGCCATCAGGCTGCGTGCATCCTGCGGCGATTGCCGCGCGAGCACGCCGAGCCAGCGTTCGAGATCCTGCGAACGGTCGCGCAACGCGGGCAGTTCGTCAGCCGGCGCCGGCGCCGGGGCGACTTGCGTTTCGGCCACCGATGGCGATGGCGGGGATAGCGGGCTGCGCGGCCAGACCAGCGCGAGCAGCAATGCCGCGGCGATCGCGGCCGGCCACGCAGCACGCAGGGGTTTGCGACGGCGAGCGGGCGGGAGTGCGGCGGCCAGTCGCGGCCAGAGATCGTCCGGTGCCTGCGCCAGCGGCAAGGCGCGCAGCGCGGAACCAAGGTCATCGTGCGGATTCATGCGTTCACCTCGTGTTTCGGCATCGCGGCGGATTTGCGCTGCACTGGATCGAGTCGTTGGCGCAGGCGCGCGGTGCCGCGCGCGAGTTGCGATTTCGAGAAGCTCACCGAGCGGCCGGTCAGGTCGGCGATTTCCTGGTGCGTGTGGCCTTCGACGTGGTACAGCCAGATCACGCAGCGGGTCAGCGCGGGCAGCGCATCGAGCGCCGCATCGAGTTCGCGAGCCTCGGTCCATTGCCAGGCGGTGCAAGGCTCGATCAGGATTTCGCTGTCGTCGGCGATTTCCTCGAAGCTCCTGCCACGCTCGCGGCGCAGGCGCATGAGCGCTTCGTTGAGCACGATCTGGCGCACCCAGCCCCAGAATGGCGCATCACCGCGGAACTGGCGGATGCGTTCGAACAACCGCAGCATCGCGTCATGCACGATTTCGCGAGCATCCTCGCGATTCCCGCTGAGGCGCAGCGCGAGCGTCCATGCGGGATGCTCGAAACTGCGATAGATCTGCTCGAACGCCGCGATCTCGCCGCGGCGGGCGCGGGCGATCACGGTTTCGGGGATATCGACAGGGAATTGGCTGTTCACGTCGAAAGAGGATGCGCGCAAGGGCCGAATGGTCGCAGGCCGGTTCATCGCCATCCATGCGCACGCGGGATTGCCGGTGCGGCGAGCGGCCCCGTGGCAACAACAGCTTCCGCGCCGCTATGCGCGCTGGCGACTGCCGCGCACGAATCCCGCGAAGCCGTCCACGAATGCCTGCAACTGGGCGCGTATGCCGTCATCGACCAGCTCACCGTTGTCGTCGAACAGCTTGCCGGCACGCGACGCCATCAGGCGGC